>JALVAI010000343.1 GCA_027011235.1 Desulfobulbaceae bacterium | reverse complement strand
AGAAATCAAGGTCCCCTCCGTTGACCTTGCCCGCCCCTCGGACATGGAAATGGTGGGTGGGGACAGTGATCACCACTCAACCGTTTTTTCGGATTCAATTGGGGCCAATGGGGAGGAAGCCGTGGCACAGGCGCACACAGACACGGTGATGACGCCCCCGCAGGAGCAGTTGAGTATGGATGATCACAGTATGTTCTCGGTTGGTGATTTGTCGGCGGACCAGTTGCCATCATCGATCGATGGTGACCATGAAAGCGGCCACTCACCGGACAGCAGCCCGGATCAATTTGCCGGCCGGGAAATCGGGACACACGACGACAATACCAATGGTCATGGTGACCACGATGCCGATGCCGTCCATATTGCCCAAACCGCTCATGACGCGGATGTCCATGAACAGCATGGATCGTTATCGGTCGCAGCAGGAGATGCCGATACCCATAATGACAACGTTTCCGGCCATGACAACCCCGGCCCATATGATCATGATGTATCCGGCTCCGAGACTGCAACCATTGCTGACGATGACAGCCTCCATGCCGGCCAGGCCCATGACCCTGACTTGGTATCGGTTGGCCAGGTGCCGGAGGTTGTTCTTCCCGATGAGGCCCATGATAGTTTATCCTCGGTAGAGAACGATGAACCTGCATCATTGCACGATGTGACAGCGGTAACGGAAGGAGACCATGGGCGTGGGCAACTGGAGCATTTTGATGTGAGCAATGGGTCCGATCCCGGATCGGACGGTTCGCTTGATCAATTTGCCGTCAGCGATGCCGGGCCTGCCATGGATGAGGTGCCGTCCATGGATGGCCTTGATGCCACGCCGGACCAGCAGCCGCTTCCCGAGCCCGAACCCGCCGATGCAGGAATCGGCGACCATGATGCCGTTATTCCTGAAGATATCCAGCATGACCAGGACCAGCTCCATCATGAGGTCATTCCCGCTTGAACCAAACCCGGATAATGGTTGGCAGGCAGGAGAATAAAGGACTCTCTTTTTCAGGAGAACAGAATGTCGGACGGGGCTGTTGTCTTGGCCCCGTCTGGCTGAAATCTTTGGTTATCAGGTTGAATTGTCCGTGACAACTGAAAGAAAATGGCATAACATAATGTATTAAGGAGAAATATTTATGTTTGCGCTGTGAAGAACATTATCTTCTTGCTGCAGACGTTTCCAACAGGACATAAAAAAATTACAGACAATATCCATGCAGCCTACAAGGCCCATCCTTTCCCGCCCGCTTTTTCTTTTTTGTCTGTTAGTTTATGGCGTTTTCCCTCCAACATTTGTTTGTGGTCAACAGCACAGTCATCCCCTGTCCGGCAAAGCGACAAAGACGATCGTTAAAAAATTTGTTACCGCTGATACCACCCTGACCGAACCCGCAATTCTCGATATTTTTCATGTGCTGTTCCGGCAATCCTATGATGCAGCACCGGAAATCCGGATCGCCCGAGCCCGGAAAAAACAGAAGAGCGCCCAGCGTTATACCGCCTGGGCCAGACGACTGGCGCCCGCCGTTGATGCCCGCCTGTCACAGGTGCATGAATTCAACCAGGATGACCTGGCCGATACTGCAACCACCACGGATACTGACCCGCCCCAACATTTTACCGATGGCGACGATTACCATGACTGGCAGTTCACCCTTGATCTGCCGCTTTACCGGCGACCGGTATCCGTGAAGGTGGACATTGCCGAGGTCGATGAACAGTTGGCGGCAACCAATCTCCTGATTAAAACAGAGGAGCTTGATCTTCAGCTTCGGGAGCTTTTGGGTAAATACCTGCTTGCCACCTATCGGCTTCTTAACCTGCGCAACTCTATCCTGTTGTCCCGCAAACATGTTGAAAAGATCCGTAGAGGGTATGAGCTGCGGGATCAGACAAAACTGCAGCTTCTGCGGGCCCAGGCAAACCTCAAGGAGCTGGAGGCCCGGCGTGATCTGGATGAACAGCGCCGGGAGGCGGCCCTGCGTGAGCTGTTGGATTTTACCGGCCTTAGGCAGAACACGGCGATTATCAATCGTTTGAATAATCTGCTTGGTGATGAGATTGTGACTGCCGGGGCAATCAATTCACTTGCCGGTCTTGAGCAATCGTATGACAGGATAAAGGAATTTGTCGAAATCACCGATGACACCGTTTTGCGGCAGCAGTTTCTCAAGCACAGCGTTCTCTGTAAAAAAATCAATCTGGAACAGGAGCTGGCAAAAAAAAAGGCATTGCTGCACACGGCAAATGAGTGGCCGGGATTATCGGTGCGGGGGCTTTATGAGCGGAAAACCGATACCGAGTTTGACCAGTTTGAGGGGGAAGGTTCGTTGGCGGTTGTCCTGTCGGTGCCGCTTTTTTCAGGTGGGACAATGTTCAGTACCGGCAAGACACAGGCAATGGCTCGGCATATCGCCGATGTGGGTCAATACGCCGACCTGCAGAAAACCATACACGCCGTGGAAAATAATAAACGGTTGATTGACAGCCTGCACAGCGTGCTTAAACGACAGCAGGTCCTTCTGCGGCAACAGGAAGAAATCGTGATCCTTTCCCTGAAATCCTATGCCATTAAACAGACATCCATGCAGGACCTTCTTACCTCAAAGAACAGGCTGATCGATGCCAAAAACGGTCTCATGGAGACCATTACCACCCTGGGGTCCCTGTATCACCAATTTGCCTGGCAGTTGGGCGTTCCCTATCCCCTGCCGCCGCCTGCGGGGACAAAAAACAGGTAATCCGGGCATCGGTGCGACCGGCATCACTGCCCGGAGTCTCAGAAATTAAATTTGAGGCCGATATTGGCGGTAAAGCCACTGACATCGACATCATCACGCAGGGCGGTGTCTATATCGCTGAAACGGTAAACGGCCTCCCCGAAAAGTTTGAAAAAGGGGATGCCGAGTTTGACATCAAGTCCTGCGCCGATATAGGCACCAAAGGTTGAGTCCACATCAATCTTGTCGGCGTCGGCATAGAGAAAGGACACCCCGGCAAGCGCATAGGGGTCAAGATCGGCATCCGGAAACAGATGCGCCTGCAGACCGAGATCAACGGGAACAAGCGTCAGGCTGTCATCCGTATCCAGGTCACTGTTTTCAAAAAAATAAATCCGGCCATCCAGACGGATAAAATCAATGAAAAGGGGCAGGCTCGCGCCAAGACCGGCGCCCCATGAACCCTCCACATCATTTTTGTCCCAGTAACTGCCAAATCCGTACAGATCAAGGGCTGCCGCCGGAGTGGCGCAACCAAGGGATATCAATACAATCAGTACGCAGACATTGTGTGCCCATTGGTTCTTCATCTCTCTCCTCTGTTTCCGTTTGAAATCTTTGGGTTGTCGACTGTCCCGTTGTTGTCGTGTCCCGGCTTGCAAAGCCGGCCCGCATGGGTAAAATAAAAAATCCGACCGCGCTATCTGGTTGGAAAAGCACCTGAAGTGGTGGTTGTCCTTGCCGACAAGGGCAAGGTAATGCATCAAGGGAGGCAACGCAACGGATATCCTCTTTTGTTCTCCATGCAATGATGGCGTCGTAAAAACTTCGATCTACTGCGTCATGTGTGCTGTGGCGATTTGCGGGCATATTATATGTATAGTTAAGACCCGCCACAGAACACCACTCCTCGGAGTCTGCGCTTACCTGTATATCTTTGTTTTTACTTAGCCATCTTTAAGTGATGTCTGGACTTTTGACGAGTCCATCAATGATTATGGACAAGCAATTCCTGGTGATTCACTCCACATAGGCATATTTTCCGGGCACACAAGGAGGTGACAACGGCAGGCATCAATTGCCGTATCCTTACTTGACTTCGCATCTCTGTTCGGACTATAATCTTGTATTATCGATGAAAAAATATGGTAATTATTTTCTGTTAAATTCGTGTAACCTGATCCGAATAGCCCCAAGGGCAACATTTTTCCGGAATCTGCGCGACTATTTCATACAAATAGCATCAAGGCCCAGCCATGAGAAAACAGCAGGTGCGTACCCCACAACATAACCGCGCACGGATACTGGTCGTCGATGACAAGGCGGAAAATATCCACACAATCATGAATATTTTGCAGGACAGATACGCAATTACTGCTGCGACATCCGGTGAACAGGCCATACAGATGGCCAGCCGCTCTCCCCGGCCTGATCTCATCCTTCTCGACATCAGGATGCCGGACATGGACGGGTATGAGGTCTTGCAAACTTTGAAGAGCGACCCCCTGACCAGAGATATTCCCGTGATCCTGGTTACCGCTTTGACCGATGCAGTTGATGAGGCCCATGGACTAAGCCTCGGGGCGGCCGATTATATTACCAAGCCCGTCAACCCGGACCTGCTGCGGGTACGGGTTATGGCCCAGCTTGAACTGCAGCGTCATCGCAGGGTCTCGGAGGTATTGGCAGGGGAACAGGAGCAGAAGGACTCCACAATCCTGATTGTGGACGATGTCAGTGATAACGTCCATGAACTGGTCAACGCCCTGTCCGGTGAATTCCGGATCAGGGTCGCAACCAGTGGTAAAGATGCCCTTGCTATTGTTGAAGGGGGCAACCCGCCGGACCTGATCCTTCTTGACCTTCTCATGCCGGAGATGGATGGTCACGAAACCCTGCGTCGTATCAAGATGACCGAGGCAGGCGAGCGGATCCCTGTGATCTTTGTCACGGTTGTTGACAAGACAGTTGATAAGATTCGTGGTTTTTCCCTTGGTGCGGCCGATTATGTCACCAAACCCTATGATATAGACGAGATCCGGGCCAGGATCCGGACCCATCTCAGGATCAGTCACCTGCAAAGCGCCTACGAGAAGGCCTATAACAGCCTGCGGGAATTGGAAGAGATGCGGGACAACCTGGTGCACATGATCGTTCACGATATGCGCTCCCTGCTCATGGCGATCTGTGCCTCCCTGGAAATGGTACTGTTGGAACAGGAACCATCTCTTTCAACGAACCAGCAGCAGATGTTGAAAACGGCATGTTCCGCCGGACGGGAATTGCAGACCATGATCACATCCCTGCTCGATGTCAGCCAGATCGAGGCCGGAAACATGCCGCTTGCCTGTCAATCCTGCTGCCTGGAGGATATTGTCAAGGAAGTGGTGGAAAAGGTCACTCCCCTGGCCAGGGAACGTACAATTTATATTGCCCCGAGCAGCGAGAAAATTCCGGCCCGTTGCGATCCGGATGTCACCGGCCGCATCATTACCAACCTGCTGATCAACGCAATTAAATTTTCACCCAACCCGAGCAGAATTACCATTGTCATTTCCAGGCAAAAACAGTGGGCCAGAGTCGATGTTGTTGATCAGGGTCCCGGCATCCCATTGGATTTCCAGAAAAAGATATTCGACAAGTTTGCCCGTATCGAGTGGCAGGCAAAGGGGAAAAAGTTCTCCTGCGGCCTGGGGCTTACCTTCTGCAAGATGGCTGCCGAAGCCCAGGATGGATATATACGGCTGAAAAGCCGGGAAGGAAAAGGCTCCATCTTTTCCCTCTATCTTCCGCTTGCCGAAACAATGTGATCAGGGGGCTGACCCGGGGCGTCCCTGTCAATGTTTGCCGGGACAGGGCCGCATGGCCACAGGTCGTATGATGCTTGGGCAGGATATTACCAGGGCGGGTTCCTACGATGATTATTATTGGGTTGCGGGCAACCCCCATCTTAGAACAAGGCTTTAGTAGATCAGGAGGTTGATATGAAAAGAATTGGCATGGTAATGCTTGTTCTCCTGCTGGCCGGCAACTGTTTCGCCGCTACCGGTCTGGCCAACGGACCGAAAACCCTGGACGGTCAGACCTTCAGATGGGCTGATGATGAAGATTACCGGCCCTTTATCTATCGTGATGATGACGGCGAGATTCGCGGAATTTTCAAGGAGTTGATGGTGGAGATATTTGCCAGGATAAGGGTTCCGCTGACCTGTAATGTCTATGCCTGGCAAAGGACCCAGAAGTATGTTGAAAGCGGTCTTGCCGATGGTATGGTCACTGTGCTGACCAAGGAGCGGGCCAGGATATTTACGGCAACCGATCCACTGCTTACGGCCAGGGAGGTCATCTTTACCAGCAGGGACAATCCCAGGTTTGCCGAGATACAGGCCATTACAAGCCTTCAGCAGTTCAAGGGGTTCAAGGTAATTGACTATGTCGGTGCCGGCTGGGCCAGGGAGCATTTCAAGGGGCTTGATGTGATCTGGGCGCCCAAGTATAAAAATGTCCTTCTCATGCTGGCGGCAAACCGGGCCGATATCTTTCTGGCAGACAAGTTGCCCGGATACCAGAGTATTCAATCCCTGATCCGGCAGGAGCCCGTCTTTGCCGACAGACTGAAAAAACTGGTTGCCTGTTCCCATCCGATCAGTACAATATCGTTTTCTCTCCTTGTCCGGAAAGATTCCAAATGGGTGAATATCATTGGCAGGGTCAACAGGACACTTACAGAGATGAAGGCGGACGGGACCTATGACAGGATCGTGAAAAAATATCAATCCCCGACGCCAGAAGAGAACCAGGAGCGGGCCGCGCACCCATGACCGTCATGGCCACGCTTCAACCCGCAGGAATGGTACCAGGCCTTGCTGATACGCCCACAATATAACCGGCCATCTGCCAGAAAAAGAAGTGGTCTCCTTCTCTTTCTTCTCCTGTTTCTTGGCGTGTGTTCTGCATCGATGGCGGCAACCCGCCTGGACATGGAGCGGACGGTTGCCGATCTGGCAAAGCTCTATAGCGGTCCTCTTTACACCTATGATCTCGAGACAATGCGAAATATCGCCCGGGACGCCATTAAAAACAATGAGCTTGTCCAGGCGATCACTATTTGGGACCGGCAGCTTGACAGGGAACTTGTCAATATCCAACGCCAGGAGGGCGACCTGGCCCATTTTCAATCCATCAGCAAGCCAATTATCTACCATCATGATCTTCTTGGCCGGATTACCCTCTATTACAGCAATCCCTATGATTTTTTTCTGACCGACCGGGAACATCAATATCTTGCCACCCATCCGGTTGTTACCTTTGTCACTGATCCGTTCTGGCCGCCGATCGAGCTCATTGGCGAAGATGGCACACCCCGGGGAATGAGCAATGATATTCTCCAGCTTATCGGCAAAAAGACCGGCATTCAGTTCAAGTGGATACGGACCGACTCCTGGTCCCGGTCGCTCTTTCTTGTCAAGGAGCATAAGGTTGAGCTTCTTTCCGCGATTGCAAAAACTGCTAAACGGACAGGGAAATTCAATTTTACCAGGCCTTACTTCACCTTTCCTGTGGTCATGGTTACCACCCAGGACAAACCATTTATCAACAGTCTCGATGACCTTGCCGGGCAAAAGATCGTTGTGGTCAAAGGGTACGCCGTCACCAGGATGCTTGCCCGCCGTTATCCGTCCCTGCGGCTTCTCCGGGTGGACAATGTTGAAGAGGCCCTGCAGACAGTGGCCAGGGAAAAGGCCTATACCTATGTGGGTATCCTGCCCGTTGCCAGCTTCAATATCGGCAAACATCCGGAACTGAATTTGAAAATAGCGGGAAAATCCAGGCATTCCCTGTCCATAGCCCTGGCCACCTACCGGGGAAACTCGCCCGAGTTGATCACCATCCTCGACAAGGCCATTCGTTCCCTCTCCAGGGAAGAAAAACAGCAGATTTACGACAAATGGATCCAGGTACGGTTTGAACAGAAAACGGACTACTCCCTGGCCTGGAAAGTCCTGTCTCTGGCTCTTTTTGTTCTCGCCGTTTTTTTTTACTGGAACCGGAAACTTTCGGCCATCAACCGAAAACTGGATGAACAGCGCCGCATCTTCAGGACCATTTATGAAAAATCCGCCGACGCGATCCTCCTTCTGCGGGACGGGGTCTTTATCGACTGTAACGAGTCGGCCTTGACCATGCTTGGTTACAGAGACAGGGAACAGGTTGTGGGCAGGCGTCCTGTTGATTTGAGTCCTCCGGTCCAGCCCGATGCCGGGGATTCCGGCCATGCGGCGGACAAGATGGTGCGCCGCGCCATGGACGAGGGCTGCCATCATTTTCAATGGGTTCATGTGAGGGCAGATGGAACAGAATTCTGGACCGATGTTGTCTATACCCGTCTTGTCCTGGATAACAAGGTGACCATTCATGTCCGCTGGCTCGATATTCAAAGGCAAAAGGAGCTCCAGCGGCAACTGGTCGAGCAGCGGGAAAAGGCCATTGCCGCCTCAAAGGCCAAGTCGGATTTCCTGGCCAACATGAGCCATGAGATCAGGACCCCCATGAATGCCGTTCTCGGCATGCTGTATCTGGCCCTGAAAACCAGGCTTACCGAGCAACAGAGAACATACCTGCACAAGGCCAGGAAAGCGGCCCAATCCCTGCTCGCCATAATTAACGATATCCTTGACCTGTCCAAGATAGAGGCAGGGAAGATGGAGCTTGAGCAGGTTGAGTTCCGCCTCGAATCCGTCCTGGAGCAACTCAAGGATTCCGTTGAAATCCTGGTGGAGGACAAGAATGTCCAGTTCCTGATCCGCCAGGATATGCATCTGCCTCCGGTCCTGATCGGTGATCCCGTCCGGATTGGCCAGATCCTTCTCAACCTTTGCGGCAATGCCTGTAAATTTACGGAAGAGGGGGAGGTGGAACTCTCCCTGTCCTGCCTGGAATGTACCGGCGGGCCACTGATAACCGGCAGTCAGATCACCCTGCAGATCACGGTGCGGGATACCGGCCTGGGCATGGATGAAAAGACCAGGGGAAAAATTTTTGAAAAGTTTACCCAGGCCGATCAATCGACCACCCGCCGTCATGGCGGTACGGGTCTGGGCCTGACCATCAGCCAGGCCCTGGCCCACATGATGGGTGGTCGCATCTGGATAGAAAAAACAGCGCCCGGACAGGGTTCCACCTTCTGCTGTACCCTGCGTTTGCAGCTTCCCGAGCAGGACGACCGTCAATCATCACTCCAGGAAAAAATCGGTCCTCTGCTGCAAGGGGTCCGGGTCCTTGTTGTCGAGGGTAATCCCGCTTCCCGGAATATTCTTGTCGAGATCATGTCCTCCTGCCATATGGAGGTCGCGACCGCCGCTGATGGCGCTGCGGCCATATCCGCCTTGAAAAACACCGATTTTCCCATTGATATTGTTTTTGTTGACCGGGAGATGCCAGGTTTTGACAGCAGCGCGACCGCACAACAGATTCTGGATGAGTCAGCAATAATGCCCAAACCAAAGCTGGTCCTGACCACGGGTCACGGCAGGGAAACTGTTTTTTCTCAGGCCGACCAGGCAGGCTATGATGCCATCCTGATCAAACCGGCCACTCCCTCCACCCTGCTTGATACAATCCTTTCAGTCCTCGGCCACAACCGGCTTGTTGTCCTGGAGAAGGAAAACGGCTATCACGATGTTCCCGCCCAGTCCTCTTACCGTGGCCGGCGTTTCCTCCTGGTGGAAGACAACGAGCTCAACCGGGATTTTTCCCGTGAGTTCCTGGAGAGCATGGATATCGAGGTGGATGAGGCAATAAATGGCGCCGAGGCCGTCAAGATGGCGGTTGAGCGCCGTTATGACCTGATACTCATGGATGTGCACATGCCGGTTCTGGACGGCCTTGAGGCCACCCGCAAGATTCGCCGGCAGGGGGAAAAGAGCGGCTATGCCCATCTGCGCACCCTGCCCATTATCGCCCTGACAGCGCTGGCCATGACCGATGACCGGGAAAAATGTCTGCGGGCCGGCATGACCGATGTCATCACCAAGCCAATTGATCCCGGGCGGCTGGTCTCGGTTATAGGGAAAATCCTGCAATCGGATTCCGCCAGGATTATCGACAATGCAGCAGAAAGGGTTGGCAGCGACCGTCTTTGGGAAAATAATGGGAACAAGGAGCGGCAGATTCTTGATATAGAGAAAGGCGTCTATCGTATCGGCGGCAGCAGGAAGGCCTATCACAGGCAGCTCCGCCGTCTCAGGGACCGGTATGACAGGGCGGTGGAGAAGCTCGGAAAGCTGCTCAGGGAAGAGGGGATCACGGCCGGTGAGGAGTACTGCCATGCCCTCAAGGGGGTTTTCGGCAATATCGGGGCCACCAAACTTTATGACTGTACCTGTGCCGTGGACGAGGAGCTGAAAAAGGGCAACATGCCGGATAAGGAACTCCTGGCAGAGATGGAGCAACTACTGGCAGAGGTGCTTGAAGAAATAGATGTGATTCTTTACCGGTCAGAGAAGAACAGAGCCCCGGCCGGCAGCTTGGACATGGAAAAACTGCATGCGCGACTGATCGCCCTGAAATCCCTCCTCCACAGTGATCTCGGCGCTGCCGACACACTTCTTGAAGAGATTCAGACTGACTGCGCCGGCACCGAGGCAGAGGAGATGGTAGTGGAACTGGCAAGGCACATGGACCTTTTTGCCGTTGACAAGGCCATTGCCACCATCAATACCTGGTGCGGGCAACATCCCCCTGCCGCCAGGGATTGATTGTACTCCCCACCCCAAATCCGCAGGGGAACGACTGCCGCCGCCATATTTTTCATGGTGGTTGTGTGGTGTAACGACCGCTCTTTCCCCGGTCACTGTCAGGAGAAGAGTTATTCGCAACCCTGGTTATTTCGGCTTGACAGACTCCTTGATTGTCTCTTCGGTTATCTCTGTCAGGTTGCTGAGTTCCTGCATCTGTTGCTCGGCATCATGCATGATCGTGTCATAGAGGTCAAGGACCCTGGGGTCAAAACCCGGAGTATTGTCGGCCGTTATTTTGACAAGCTGCATCTGGTTGAGGAAATTATTGAGAATGTGGTGGGCCGAGGAAAGCATGGCCGTATAGATGCCTATCTTTTCCTTTTCCTTTTCCTTTTCCAGTTTCTGTTGTTTTTGTCGTTGGAAAAGATCGAATACCAGAAAACCGAGGAAGATAAGCGTGCTGAGGAAAAGCTCATCCAGTTCGTACTTTTCTGTTGATTCGAGGAGCTTTATCAGCATATCTCCAAGATCAATCTCAAATATTACGGAAATGCCAAACAGCAGTGATGCCACTGCCAACCCTGTCAATGTCAGTTTATAATGGCGTAATGCAGCTATTTTCCTGTTCATCGCTTTGTGCAGTGCTTAAAAAAGGTCTTTGCCGGGTCATCCCGCTCCACGCCGGCCAGGAGAAAGACTATTGTCGCTTACAATAGTATATGCGGGCACATGGCCCAATTCAAGGTGTCGAGTCAAAAAAATAGAAAGTGCGATAATGGTTGGACAGCCGACCGTTGAAGGACACCGTGGGGGGAATGATTCTGCAGGAGTGTCCTGTACAGGACCTGCAACAGGAAATTGGGGCTGTGATGGCCCCTGTCTGTTGCAGGTCTTTTCAAGCGTTGCTTTTTCTTTAGGGTGCCTTTAAAAGAAAACGTTCCCGTTGCTCAGGCCTTGCGGCCCGGTGGAGAAATTTTTTTGATACTCACCGGAATTGCCTGCCTGGCATTGGAGCCGCAGACAAAGTCGGTGGTCAGGGCCAGTTCCCGGTCAGGGTCCATCAGACCGATCTTGTTGTAGAACACCCCTGATTTCCTGGCCACCAGGCCGTGTTTGATCTGGCCGTTTATCTCCACGTCCACGGCGCCTTCACCCCGGCGGCCATCGCCATGTTCCACGCCAACAGTGTCCGGATGGACGCCGTTTCTCAGGCGCAGGTAGCCCTCGGTGTGGCCGTTGCCGCTGGAGAGTTGCACATAATCGCCGTGGCGCAGGCCAAACTGTTTGGCTGTTGCCGGATTTATGTCGATGTAGGTGGTGTATTTTATCTCTTTTAGCAACGAGGCCGCTGTATCGGGAGTGGCCAATACGTTTGACTTAAAGGCAAAAGCGGTGAGCGGGAATTTTTCCCGGGGAAAGAGCTTGCTAAAAGGCGTTCCCTTGACCGTGCGCTGGGGATAGAACCGCACCGTGCCGCTGTGGTGCTCGCCGGTCAGCGAGTTTCTGGTTGTGCCCACCTTTTCGTTGTAAATCTGGATCGGTTTTTTGTACTTGCGGGAGAGGAATTCGCCCTGGTAGCTCTTTTCCACGTCCTGAAAACGGCCGCCCCGGGCCATGACATAGGCGGTCTTGCGCCAGTTGGCGCCACAGATTCGTTTCAGGGCAGGTACCCATTGTTCGATACCGCTTAAGGTGATGTCCTCATCCGTGGCATCGGGGACCGGGGTGGAGTCCATGGCGATATTTTCAAAGACCCGCAGGTAGATATCCTCGGCCTTGTCCAGGGGATACCAGGAACCGTCACTGCCCTTGATCGCCTTTTTACCGAAACCCGGCAGGTTCAGCTTTTTGCCGAGCGCAATCATGAAGCTGAGCATCTCGATGGGCTCACCGTTGGCAAAGGTGGCCTGCCTTGGCTTGATGACCGGAAAGCGGACCGTGTTGAGCTTGGTCTGGTAGCCGGCCCAGGCATGGAGCACGCCCCAGGTCTCGTAGAGCACGGAATCCGGGATAATATAATCGGCGTACTTTGAGGTCTCGTTGATAAAGGGATCAACGGCAATAAAGAGCGGCACCGCCTTTTTCGGGTCCTTGATCAGCTCCTCGATATTGTTCTGGCCGCCACAGGTGCCGTACATGAAGTTGGAGTTAAACGAGAGCAGCACGTCGAGCTTGTAGGGATAGCCCTTTGCGCTGTTGGTGATGACTTCGCTTTCCAGGGCATTGGTAAAGGGATACCAGGTGTCGCGGGCCGGATAGGGGTTTTCGCCGGCGGCCTTTTTCTTTTTGAAGGCATTGGTCTTTTCATAGGCCATGCGGGTCTTGTCAATCCGGGTGGCGTGGATTTTTGATTTGCCCTTGTAGGCAAAGAGGTTGTACTGTTTGCCGACAAAATCCTTGTAGGCGCCGCCGCCCGGGCTCATGCCGCCCTTGTAGTTGAGGTTGCCGATCATGGCCCCGAGCATCATCACCGCATAGGAGGTGTAAAATCCGGTGGTGTGCATGGTGCCGCCATGGCAGTCGACACTGGCCTTCCTGCCGAATGAGGTGAATTTTCTTGCCACCTCGATGATTGTTGCCGCATTTACTCCGCATTCAAGGGAATACTCCTCAAGGGAGAGCTCATTGGCATTATTTTTCAGTTCGGAAAAGGCGGTTCGGACGCGGTAGGTGAGTCCATCAAGTGTGACCTCGCCCTCATACTCAAGCACTGCCTGGCTAACAGCAGCCGCGGGTTTTACGGTGTTGTCCGCCGCATCAAGTACCACCGGGCCATCCTTGTCCTTGAGGATTTTGCCCGTCTTTTTGCCTTCCAGAATGATCAGGTGGGTGGCGTTGGTAAAGGAGACATCGCCCCTGGCCTTCATGGCCTGGGAAGAGGGCATGGCCAGGTATTGGGCATTATAGAGCTTTTCTTTGATAATCACCTGCAGCATGCCCATGACAAAGGCAAGGTCGGTTCCTGGAATGATGGGGATCCAGGAGCTGCGGCCGCCCACGGCAACGGTGTCGCTGTTGCCAAGCATGGGTGAGACAATGGCGTATTCCAGGTCGCCCTCGGTCCTGGCCCGGCAGAGCAGTTTGCCCTGGCGCTTGAAGGGGTTACCCGCCTGGCCCGGAGGCGTGCCGATGCTGAGGAGGAAGCGGGTGTTTTCAAAGTCCGGTTTCAGGTGGGGATACTTCTTGAAATTGCCGAGAAAGGCTGCCTCGCCAGCGCGCATGGACAGCCCGCAGATGGAGGTATGGCCCATGAAGTTGGAGGTGCCAAATGATTTCAGGAACCGGTGAATCACGGTTTTGAATCGTCCCTCGTGGGTGGTGCCGATCAGGCAGAGACCGTTTGATTTGGGGCCGAAAACAGGTTCGTCCGGGTTGATGGGGGTCTTTGTGTCCCGCACCTCTTTAAGCCCCTTGACCCGGCCCTCGCCAAAAAGATCACCGCCCTCAACGATCTCCTCGATGAGCTGCTCGATCTCGATTTCCTTCCACTTGTTTTCGCCCCGTTTGCCAACCCGTTTCAGGGGTTTGAGCACCCGGAACTCATCGTAGATCTTGGAGAAAACACTGTTGCCCCGGGCGCAGACATTGGATCGATAGGTCTCGAATTTTCCCTTCTGGGAGAGCATGGTGTAGCTCTCTTTTACAGGGGTGTGGTAGGGGATCCAGGGATCGGTGGAGAGCAGGTTGTAGGGATTGCCCAGCACCCGTACCACCTTATCCGTTTTGCGGTCGATTTTGACCCGCACTCCACACTGGGTGGTGCAACCGATGCAGGCGGTGGCGCAGACCTTGTAGCGTTCGTTGGGCTCAAAGTTGTCGTCCAGGTAACTGTATTCCGCCTCGGGCGAGTTAAAATAGATGGAGTCGTCGGCCTTCTCACCCTTGTCGGACAGGGTAGAGACAGCGTTTAAGGTATCTTTATATCCGGCAACGGATGCCGCGCCGATGACCGCGGCCGATCCAAGCAGGAATTTTCGTCTACTGTTGTCCATGTTCAGCTCCTTTATAACAGTCAATCATCTCTTCGTCCCAGGGGAAAATCAGCAGTACCAGGCAGATGAGGGAAATAAGAACGCCCCAGTTGGCAAGCATGGAGACTATGCTGTCCTGACCGGTGACCGGGGGCAGGTAGCGGAGAAAACCCGGGGTGGTGCGGGGGATGGTCTGGCCGCCGATAACCGTGTTCCAGCGGAAGATCCAGACGCCCACCGCCGTTACCAGGCCGCCGAAATAGACCACAACCGGAATATGTTTGAGCCGGGTAAAGCCGATGATCAACGGAATAAAGAGACAGAGCAGGTAGTCTATGAGCAGGGTATCCTTGAAGTGGAGCCGGAAGTAGCTGTACAGGGCATACTTCTCGCCGTCGGCAAAGGTGAGGGAAAAGGTAAGCCATAAAAAGCGCATGACCAGGTCAGCGACAATGAACCAGGCCAGCAGGGTGGCCAGGGCGGCGACCATATCGGTGTCCACCTGGTGCCGTTCGGAGAGAAAGCGCTGGAAAAAGGGGATCAGGAGGATCAATAGCCCGGTCCCGGAAACCATGGCCGAGGCAAGAAAGATAATGGGCATAAGCGGCGTGTGCCACATGACATTGGCATGGACCGCGCCGAGAATATAGCCGGTATAGCCGTGCACGGCCAGGGCCAGGGGAATGCCGATGGCGCCGAGGACAAAGCCGAGCCGGTGGTCACTGTCCAGGGCCTCCGGGCTGAGATCGGTCCGGCCAAAGGTCATAACTGTGTAAAATATCTTGCCAAGGAAACCGCTTTTTTTTGCCTTTCTGACAAAATAGGGCCGGTACAGGGCCTGGGCCTCGAAAAAGATCAGAATCGGATAGGCCAACAGGAGTAATACGCCCCATTTCATGGGCGAGGTGGGAAAGTTTTCCCAGCCATAGAGAAAGAAGTTGAGAATCCTGCCGGGCTGGCGCAGGTCGTCAATCAGGTTGAGTGGCGCTGCCACCAGCAGGACAAAGGCCATGAGCAGGGAAATGCCGGCAATGGGTTTGTACTTTTTCCAGCCAAAGACATGGGCAAAACTGGAGATGATAAAGGCGGCCGCTGAGCTGCCGGTAAACCAGAAATAGTTGGGTATATCAATCCCCCACGGTTTGGCGATGGTGATGGAGGAGATAAGGGTTTGCATGCTATCCATTGTTTGTTGCCTCCTCTCGCACTTTCATCCATTCCCGTTCAAAGCCTTGCTCGGCCTTGACCATGTCGTCCAGGTCCTGGGTGGTGTCAAACAGTTCCGTGACCCGGTCATCCAGGTTAATATAAAAGACCTGTGGCCGGGTGCCCTGCGCCTTTTTCAGCACTGTTGTCGGAAAATTGGCCAGCAGCCTTGCCACCTCGGAGTGTTTGTCATTGATATCGCCAAAGACCCTGGCCCCGCCGATGCAGGTCTCCACGCAAGCGGGCATCAAGCCCTTGTCCACCCGCTGGGCGCAGAAATTACATTTATCCGCGGTCCTGGTCTTTTTGTTGAAATACCGTTTGTCATAGGGGCAGGCGCTGATGCAGTAGCCGCAGCCCCAGCAGACCGTGTTGTCCACCACCACAATGCCGTCTTCCCGTTTAAAGGTGGCGCCGGTGGGACAGACCGGCACACAGGCCGGGTTTTCACAGTGGTTGCAGAGTTGCGGTAAAAAGGCCTTGCGCACCTGCGGAAAGACGCCCACTTCGGTCTCGGTGACAAAGGTACGGTACTGGCCGGAAGGGACCTGGTTTTCCACCTTGCAGGCCGAGGTGCAGGCCTGACAACCTATGCACTTGCGCAGGTCCAGCACCATGACGAAATGTTTCCCCTTCTGTCCGATATAGCGTGCGTCCTTTGCGTCACGGCCCGGGTTTTTCAGGGAAAAGGCGTTAGCCTTTGAACTTGCCAACAGGGCCAGCCCGGTGGAGGCCAGCCCTGTTTTTAAAAAACTCCTTCGCGAGTTTTCCTTACCCATGTTTTCTCCTTGTGCAATGGTCAACCTGTTGGTGCATCCTGCCGGGAAGGTGAAATGTCCTTCCTGGTGATGAAAGCTTCATGAAGTGTATACAAAAGATATGCCAAGGCGGTCCTTCCAGCCTTTTGTGCGGAAGTTTTTCGTGTTTTCCGGGTGTTGTTTTCAGGTTGACTTCTCTGCTGTAATTTGCCATGGTCCATGATCGTTGCATTATGCACCTTAAATGCGTTCCCGGATTTGCCTGTGGTGCATTTTGCACCGTTTGAGCAGGTTGTATTTCAGCCCATGGAAACAATGCATTCGGCAATACTGGCTATCAGGTAAGGATATCGTTATGCGTTTGAAAATAGGCCCTAAAATTCTCCTGACCATGCTGGTCGTCACCGTGCCGTCGCTGCTGCTCTTTTCCCTGCTCATGGTTCGTTCGGGCAGCGATATTCTGATGAAAAATATTTCCGATCATCTTGAAGAACTCTCCGATATATCCGTGCGCGCGGTCCAGGACCTGATCCGGCATTCAAAGGTCAATCTGCTGGCCATTGCCGACAGCCCGGATGTGCGGAATATGCTCCAGGTTCTGGCGGTGGGTGGTAGCGATGACCGGTTGTTACGTACCCTGCAGCGGCTGGAGACAAGTTTTTTTGAATTTCAGCAATTGGATACTTCCATCCAGGCCATTCGTTTCATAGATGCGAAAGGATTTGTTCTGGTCAAGGTCCGGGAGGGCAAAATCATTCCCCGCTCCGGTCCCCCTGACCCGGCCCTGCACATTCGGGCCGTGAGCTCCAAGGCGGGCCGCGATTTTTTCAAAAACACCATCCGGCTTGATCGTGGAAAAATCTGGATCTCCAACCTGGAGCGGGGCTGGATGGAGGGAGAAGAAAGCTGGTGCCCCGGCATGGTCCGTTTTGCCACCCCTGTCTTTTTTGCAGACGGCAGCCGGGCCGGGGTCATAATTATCAATGTCTGGGGCAAGGCCCTGGGCGACATGATCAACCGACTCATCGAACCGGCGCTTGGCAAGGCCTTTATTGTCGAGCGTAATCTCATCGACGCCAGGCGAAATGGCATCTATCTCTTTCATCAGGACCAGAGCTGCGAGTTTGGCAACCAGACCGGTTCCAATATTCGGGTTTTTCACGATTTTCCCTTATCCATTACCCAAAAGTGGATGAGGAAGGAAAAGGGAATCAGCTACCATCCGGCCAGCGGCGATATTCTGGTCCACCGCTATTTTTCTCCCTACGGCAACGCAAAACGTGGCTGGGTGATTGTGGTTGATGCCAAACGGGACGTTGTGCTGGCGCCGCTGGCAACGGTAAAGAGAAAGGCCAGGCTCTCGGCCATTGCTGTTTTTGGGCTGATGATCGCGGCAGTCCTTTTTTTTGCCCGTTCCCTGACCCTTCCCATCCGGACGGTCATCGATGGCACCCATCGTATCAGTCGTGATCTGAGCAGCAGAATTCGGATCAACAGCCGTGATGAAATCGGTCAGTTGGCAGCGGAGATCAACCAGATGGCCGAGAGCCTGGAGCGCAATATAGAGGAGAGAAAGGAGATGGAAATCCGGGCGGCCCAGGCGGAAAAACTGGTATCCATAGGGGAGCTGGCCGCCGGCCTTGCCCATGAGCTGAACACGCCCCTGGGCAATATCAAGGCCCTGGCCTCTCTGACCGGCAAGGAGCTTGATGAAAACCGGATAGATGCGGTCAGTATCCAGGAAGATCTGGCCGATATTATTTCCCAGACCGAAAAGTGCAGCCATATCATCGGTGGATTGCTCGGTTTTGCCCGCAAAAGAGAGGTCAACTTCCGCCTCAGTAATATCAACACCTGCCTTGCCGAGGCGATCTCTC
This sequence comes from Desulfobulbaceae bacterium, assembly GCA_027011235.1. Taxonomy (GTDB): domain Bacteria; phylum Desulfobacterota; class Desulfobulbia; order Desulfobulbales; family Desulfobulbaceae; genus DRLX01. Next base: position 3,168 of record JALVAI010000343.1, on the reverse strand, counting down.
TGGTCCGCATGCGCAGCGAGGGAAAAAAAGTGACCATTATTTTCCACAAGAACAGCGGTCTGCCGCTGATCAAGGTTGACTCCCATCAGCTTGAGCAGGTGTTTATCAACATCCTGTTAAACGGGATAGATGCCGTGCCGGAAAAAGGACGTATTGAGGTGAGCAGCAGTTTTGACGGCAGGGCGGTTGTCATCTGTTTTGCCGATACCGGAAGCGGTATTGCCCCGGAACTCCGGTCAAAGATTTTTGATCCATTTTTTTCGACCAAGGGGACCGGCAAGGGAACCGGGCTCGGGTTGTCGATCAGTTACGGCATCATCAGAAATCACGGCGGCTCCATTGAAGTTCGCAACAGGAAACAGGGCGGCGCACTCTTCACCCTGCGTCTACCGATGGGAAAGACAGGAGAAAATGGATGAAAAACATCATTGTTGTCGACGATGATCCCATGGCCGGGAAAATTCTTGTGCGGATGCTCCGCTCCGAATACCGGGCCCACGCCTTTGTCGATCCCGCTCAGGCCCTGGCCCACTTCATGGAACACGGCGCCGACATCGTCATCACCGATTTGAAGATGCCGGAAATGGATGGCATGGAGCTGCTTGCGCGGATCAAGGAGATCAATGCGGACGCCATTGTATTTATCATCACCGGTTTTGCCTCGGTGGACGGAGCTGTCAGGGCCATAAAGATGGGTGCCCATGATTATCTGGCCAAACCCTTTAATCCGGACGATGTGCTGGTGAAGCTGACCAGGGCGATCAGGGAGCAGAGCCTTGAAAAACAGTGTTCCTCGTATCGGCAGCGTGATGACCGGTCCACAGGAGAGATCCATATAATCAGCGGTAATGAGCAGATGCTTGCGATCATGGCCATGGCGCGCAAGGCCGCCCGCACCGACTCCAACATCCTGATTCTTGGTGAAACCGGGGTGGGCAAAGAGCTGATGGTGAAAAAAATCCACCGCTGGAGCCCACGGAGAGACAATCTGCTGGTTCCGGTCAACTGCTGCGCCGTGGCCGGGGGCATCATGGAGAGTGAACTTTTCGGCCATGAAAAGGGGGCCTTTACCGGCGCGGACAAGACCCGGACCGGCTTTTTTGAGATGGCGGACAAGGGGACAATTTTTCTTGATGAAATCGGTTCAACTGATATTCGTTTTCAGGTGAATCTGCTCAGGGTCCTCCAGGAGGGGGTGATCTACCGGGTGGGCAGTCCCAGGCCGATACCTATTGATGTCCGTCTGGTGGCAGCCGCCAATCAGGACCTGGAAAAGGAGGTGCGGGCCGGTCGTTTTCGCAGCGACCTCTACTACCGGCTCAGCGTGGTCACCATCACCATTCCGCCCCTGCGGGAGAGAATGGATGACATCCCGCTGCTGGTTGATCATTTTCTTCATAAATATCAGCATATCAATCCATCGGTCCGAGGGGTTTCAGCGGCCGGGTATGGTATGCTGCAGGATTATAACTATCCCGGCAATATTCGGGAACTGGAAAATATTATTGAACGGGCCATGATCATCGAGACAACGGATACCCTGCGGCCCGAAAGCCTGCTGATTCCCAGGCAGAAACGAAGCGGCCGGGAGACAACAGATACTCCCGGTTCCAGTACGGCCGGGGCGGGAGATATCCGGGAAATGGAGAAAAAGCATATTATTGAGGTGCTTGCCGCCTGCAACGGCAAGAAGATCGAGGCCGCCCGCAGGCTTGGCATCAACAAGACAACCCTGTGGCGCAAGATGAAACGTTATGGGATTTGAACAGGTTGTGCGTAAGAGAAAATTATGTCTTAAATCAGACGCATTACGAAGCAATTATTTTTTCCCTGACCTCTAACGCGTGGTTTTCGGGATCAGTTCCTTGAAAAATTCTATGGATGGGTAGCGCTCCGAATAGCGGACCGGCTTGCGGCTTGACGGCCGGGCGACAAAAACGCAATGTTTTATCCCAAAGGCCCTGGCCGCGTCCAGCACCTTTTCCGTGTCATCGGCCAGCAGGGTCCGCTGTGTGTCGAATTTGAGGGTTTCCTGCAACCGATGCCAGAACTGTTCGTTTTCCTTGGCAAGACCGATTTCCTCGGCACAGATAATACGGTCAAACCAGGCGCCGATGGAGGTCTTTTCCAGCTTGATGGACAGGGTGCTTGAATGGGCATTGGTGATGAGATAGAGTTTTTTCCGCCTGCCCAGACAGAATTCCAGAAATTCTATAACATACGGATGGACACCGATCAGGTGATTGATCCGCATCTTCAGCTCCGGTATATCAAGGCCCAGCTCGCTTGACCAGTAGCCAAGGTCGGTCCAGTCAAGCGTGTTCTCGACCTCCTGGTAGCGGGCGAGCAGTTCCTGCCTGGCCTCTTCCACGGAGATGTCATGGAGCAGGCTGTAATGCTCGGGAATGTATTGCTCCCAGAAGTAGTCATCAAAATGTTTGTCCAGCAGGGTGCCGTCCATGTCCAGCAGGACGGTATCGAGATCGTCCCAGGAGAAACGGGGCGGGATTTTTTCAGGTTGTCGGCTGCCCAGGGTCATTGGTTGCTGTCCACGTGGTGGTGCTGGTAATCGGTTCGTGAAGAGTGTTGAAAAAAATCTAACATATTCTCGATCTGTTTAAAAATATTTTCTTGATCACGCAGAGGGACGACAAGGCGTTGGTCCGGGGTCAGGCGCATTATATTTTTGCGCCGTTCTTTTTTGGCCGCCTTTTTGTCCTGTTCAAGCAGGGTAAGGAGGGTTGCCGGTTCTACCGGCGTGTTGTCTGCAAAGGAGTAGATCAGCGCCTCCGGCCCCTGTTCAAGCTTTGTGATTCCCAGTTGCGAAAGTGGATGTTTAAGGCCGATCATTTGCCACAGGGCCAGGGCCTCCGGCGGCAGACGGCCGTACCGGTCTTCTATCTCATCCATCAGGTCGGCAAGCGCTGCCGGTTCATCGTTACCGGCCAGGGAAAGCCGGCGATAGACCTGATAGCGCTGGCCGGTGTCCCTGATATAGTCCTCGGGTAAAAAGGCGGTGATCTTCAGGTTGATTTCCGGGTCCGGTGGCGGTTCCCGGCCGCCGTCCTGTTGCCGTCTTTTCAGGTCTTCCACCGTTGTTTGGAGCAGATCGAGATAGAGATCATAGCCGACCGCGGCAATATGTCCGGACTGGGAGACTCCGAGCAG
>JALVAI010000342.1 GCA_027011235.1 Desulfobulbaceae bacterium | reverse complement strand
TCTGGATGCCGATGCGCACCGAGCTGGGGATATGGTGGCGCACCAGGCTGATGACAAAGCTGGAGCAGGCAACCACCACGGTGACGCAGACGGACATGACAAAGGCGGTGTCCATCTTGCCGGTAACCGCCAGGGCCGAACATATTCCCAGCACCAGCAGGGCGATCGGGTTTCTGTGAAAAATGGGACGGAGCAGAAGCTCCCGGGTCGTTGATTCAGCCATTTTCTCCCTCCTCTTCTCCATTCTCACTTCTGAGCCGCTCGAGAAAGGGCTTGAATCCCTGGTCGTCAAACCAGAAATGGAACAGGCGTTGAACGCCGTTGCCGGTCAGGGTTGCCCCGGAAAGGCCGTCCACCTCATAGGATGCGGCCTTTCCTTTGGCCTTGGAAGCGCCTTTGGCAACCTTGATCGCCACTTTGCCTTCATCATCATAGATTTTTTTGCCCTGCCAGCCGGCCTCCCAGGCGGGATTTTCTATTTCACCACCCAGGCCCGGGGTTTCACCGTGCTCGTAAAAGGCAATGCCGTCTATGGTGCGCAGATCCCTGTCTATGGCCACGTACCCGTACATGGTCGACCAGAGACCCTTGCCGCGGATGGGCAGGACGATCTCTTTCAGTTTGCCCTTGTCCTTTATGAGATAAACCAGCGAATATTTTTCCAGACGGCGCAGGCCGGCGATGTCCTTATCCTTTGCCAGGGGGTGACTGAGCTGCGGGTCATTGGTCGATGCCAGTTGGTCAAAGGTTTTCGGGTCCATGGTTTCAGGGGGGACAAAGGTACCGGTGGCAAGGTCGATAACCCTTGGCTCAACCTGGGCAAACAGGGTATCAATTTTCTTGTCGTCAGCATTTCCATGCAACAATCCTGCGGCCAGGAGGATGTTTTTTTTGCGTTCCAGGGCCCGGTTGCTCTCCTGCAGGGGACGCAGGCCGACCGAGGCCAGGGACACGAGAAAGGAACAGACAAAGGCCAGGACCAGGACCGAGTAAAACGGTTTGAAAAAGGATTCCTTAGCCATGACGGAGCATCCTTCGTTTGATGTTGGCCTGCTCGACAAAATAGTCGAGCAGGGGGGCAAAGACATTGCCAAGCAGAATCGCCAGCATGACGCCTTCGGGAAAACCGGGATTGGCAACCCGAATGAGAATCGCCAGCGCCCCGATCAGGATCCCGTAAATCCATCTGCCGGTAAAGGTATGGGGGGCAGTCACCGGATCGGTGGCCATGAAGACCAGGCCAAAGGCAAAGCCGCCCAGGACCAGGTGCCAGTGGGGCGGGACCGAAAACATGGGATTGACATCGCTGCCGATCATATAGAAGAGGAGTGAACAGCCGATACCGCCCAGCAGCATGCCCAGCATCACCCGCCAGGATGCTATCCCCACCACCAGCAGGGCGGCGGCGCCTATCAGGCAGGCAAGGGTGGATGTCTCTCCCATGGATCCGGGGATGGTGCCGATAAATGCCTGCCACCAGGAGATGTTCAGGGAGGAGAGGGCATGACCGGGGGCGCCGGTGGCCAGGGTAGACAGGGCGGTGGCGCTGGAAACTCCGTCCACGGCCGTCCAGACCTGATCGCCACTCATCTGGCCTGGATAGGCAAAAAAGATAAAGGCGCGGGCGGCCAGGGCCGGGTTCATAAAGTTCATGCCCACACCGCCAAACACCTCCTTGGCAAAGATAACGCCAAAGCTGATGCCGATTGCCACCTGCCACAGGGGAATGGTGGGCGGCAGGATCAGGGCGAACAGCAGGCTGGTGACCAGAAAGGCCTCGGACATCTCATGGCCGCGCACCAGGTTGAAGATACACTCCCACAGGCCGCCGACCAGGACACTGGTCAGGTAGATCGGCACAAAGTAGAGGGCGCCGTGGTAGAGGTTGGAGACAAGACTGTCGGGATCGCATCCCACGGCTGCCAGCAGGTGTCCGCGCCAGCCGCCGGGACAGGGGAGGCCCAGGGCGGCAAGGGCGGTGTTGGCCTGGTAGCCGGTATTCCAGATCGCCATGATGACGCAGGGCAGGAGCGCCACAATGACCGAGATCATGATGCGTTTCAAGTCCATGGCATCGCGGACATGCGGCGCCGTGGCCGCCCGTTCGCCGCTGCCGAGCAGAAAGGAGTCGGTGGCCTCGAACAGGGGAAACCAGCGGTGGAGACGGCCGCCGGGCCGAAAATGGGGCGCGACCCGGTCAAAGAGTTTTTCAAGCAGTTTCATGAAGTTTCTCTAACTACGCTCTATTACAAAATATTATCAGCATTCTCTGTCGATTCTTGTCAGCATGGCCCGCAGCATGGGGCCAAAGTCATTCTTTCCCGGGCAGACAAAGGAACAGAGGGCCAGGTCCTCTTCGACCAGCTCCAGGACACCCAAGGCAGCCGCCTTTTCCAGATCATCGGTGGCCAGGCTTTTCAGAAGCGAGGTGATCACCAGGTCGAGCGGCATGACCTCTTCATAGACACCAAGCGGAAATATCACCCGCCGTCCGCCCCAGGCAGCCGTGGTCATGGCAAAGGATTTTTTCTTCATAAAGGCGGAGAAAAAAAGCCTCTTGGTGGAATACCTGTCCCGGCCAGGCATGAGCCAGCTGAATAATCCCCGGCCGTCACCCTCATGCAGGGCGCAGACCTGGTGATGATATTTGCCGAGAAAGCTGTGGGCCTTGCTGAACTGGCGGCCGTTGAGCACCGAGCCGGAAAGCAGGCGGATGTCGTTGTTTTGTGCTTCCCGCGGGCAGAGCTCCTGCAGGTTTGCTCCGGCCCTGGTCCTGATCAGGCGCGGATTTTCCATTGCCGGACCTGCCAGAGAGATAATCCGCTCAGTCATCAGCCGGCCGGTGCGAAAAAGATGGCCCACTGCGATCACATCTGGATAGCCGATGGACCAGACGGTTTTTTTCTGGCAGACCGGGTCAAGAAAATGGATATGGGTCGAGGGCAGGCCGGCTGGATGCGGGCCGTGGAACTCAGCGTTGATAATGCCGCCGATGTCCCGGCCTGGAATCTCCGGGCTGCCGTTGGTGCAGAGATAGGTGGTCGGCGCCAGCCGCTGGAGCATTTGCAGTCCCAGGACAAAATCTTCCCGGTGTTCATTGATAATCACGACCGGGTCCGCGGCCAGGGGCCGGGTGTCCATGGCATTGATGAACAGGGAGTTGGGCCGGGAATCAACAGCCGGGATCTTGTCATATGGGCGGGTGCGCAGCGCCGTCCAGAGGCCGGACTTGATCATGCTCTCCCGGATGTCCTCGCCGTTTAATCCCTCTGGACCAAAATCCGCGGGAATAGGAAAGAGCCGTTCCTCATCACCGTCAATCCGGATGATAATGGCCTCGAATCTGCGTTTGGGACCACGCTGGATTTTGATCACCTCTCCGGCCGCTGGCGAGGTGAAGCGGACGCCGGGATTTTTTTTGTCAATAAACAAACATTGGCCCAGCGCCACATGGTCGCCTTCGGCAACGGAAAACCTGGGCCGCAGGTCGACAAAATCATCGCCGAGCAGGGCCACGGTTTTTACCGGGTTTCCCGGACTGATCTCCTGCCTGGGAGCACCGGCAAGGGGCAGGTCCAGCCCTCTTTTTAGATGAAATACATTCATGTCAGCCTGAAAAGCCCTCGCTCTGGTAATGATTGAGACCTTTGTCAATGAAATACCCTTCGCAGTTGGGCATGTCGCGCAACATGGCAATGGCCTGTTTATGGCCCATGACCATGGCGGCGGTGGCCAGGCCGTCGGCCAGGGCAACCGTGGGGGCGGTGATGGTGGCGCTTGCCAGTTCCGGCGGTGAGTAGCCTGTTTTGGGATTGACGATATGATGGCGCGAAAAATCGGCATCATAGGCCTGCATGTAATCACCGGAGGTGGCAACCGCATGATTGCTGGTCTTGAGTACCACCAGTTCTCCTGAAGCGGAGGGGCGCGGGTTGCGAATACCGATCCGCCAGGGTCGGTCGCCCGGTTTTCTGCCGGTGACCATCAGGTCGCCGCCGGCCTCGACATAGGCGCTGCCAAACCCGTGCTGCCTGAGCGTCTCCACGCCCTGGTCAACGATATATCCCTTGCCGATACCGTCCAGGGTGATGCCCATACCCGGCCGGGCCAGGGTGATTTTGTTTGCATCAATGGACAGATGGTGAAATCCGGTTAAGGCAAGGGCCTTTTGTATTTCTGTCTGTTCGGGAACCTTTCCCTTCTGCTGCAGCTTGACCAGGGGAAGAACGGTAACGTCAAAGGCGCCTCCGGTCTTGTCATGGACAAACCGGGCCAGCTCCAGCACAGTGATCAGGTCCTGATCCGGATCGGTCAGGGTCCCGGTCCGGTTGAGCCGGGCCAGCTCACTGGCAGGATTATGTCTGCTCAGTGTGTTTTCCAGTCCATGCATCCGGTCAACTGTTGCCTGGAGCGCTGTTTCCAGGGCGCTCCTGTCCGGACCGTACAGGGTCAGGTTGAGGATGGTGCCCATCATGGGCTCACTTTTCTGCACGACCTTGCAGGAGGTTCTCTTTTGGCTCCGGCCAAGGGTCCATCCGGCTCCGGCGGCCCCGGCAACGGCGACGATCTGCAGAAATTTGCGCCGATCAATACGCAGGTTGTGTTTTGTGCCTGTCTTCATAAATGGCCTTTGAATGTGAGATTGAAATTGTCAGGGGCCCGCTGCCTCCACGGTATGCGCGAACCTGCCGACGGGTATCAGGGCAACAACCAGAAGGTGAAACAGAGGTACAGCCGGATTCAGGACCGCTGGGGAGCAAGGGCAAACGATGCTATCCATACTACATTTGGGTAGTATTCAACAAGTATTTTTGTAAACGTTCACCAGCACCCCATTTTCGATCGATCAGACCTCCTCACATAGCGAGCTATAGACTTGTCGGCCTGCTTGAACAAATATGGGGCACTGGTAAACGCTTACAGGCCTGAGTTTGTTAGTGCCTTACTCCTGAATTCCTGTCATAAAAAACAAGAAAATTTCATAGTTAACAGCATGTTATCCAATTATCTTGCACGTGCAATATAACGTGTTGCACGTTCTGTAGAGGCGAATTTATTTGCCGGAGGAAAGCGTTATTTTATCTGGCATGGTTTCCCCAAGGCGGCTGAAGCCGCCCCTACAGACTTGGGTTGTGGGCAAAGCCCGCATTAGCAATGTATAGCCCTTGGTGAAAAACGGTTACCTATTTATCATAACAACCGGTCGGCGATGGTCTGGGCCTCCTGCTGGATACGCTGCAGGTGCGCCTGGTCAATGAAGCTTTCAGCATAGATTTTGTAAATATCTTCGGTGCCCGAAGGACGCAGGGCAAACCAGCCGTTTTCGGCAACCACTTTCAGACCGCCGATGGGCGCGTTGTTGCCCGGGGCGCGGGTGAGGATCGCTTTTATCGGTTCTCCGGCAAGGGTTTTGGCCTGTATATCCTCCGGGGAGAGGTTTTTCAGAACCCGTTTCTGGGTAGGTGTTGCCGGCGCTTCCATGCGCGCGTAGATCGGTTCTCCAAACCGGTCGGTGAGTTCTTTATAGTGCATGCCCGGATCGTGGCCGGTTGTGGCCGTGATTTCAGCGGCAAGCAGGTTCATGATAATGCCGTCCTTGTCCGTACTCCAGACCGTGCCGTCCTTGCGAAGAAAACTTGCGCCCGCGCTTTCCTCGCCGCCAAAGAAAATGGAGCCGTCAAGCAGTCCATCGACAAACCATTTGAACCCTACCGGCACCTCGATCACCTTTCTGCCGAGATCCGCCGCCACCCGGTCAATAATGGAGCTGCTGACCAGGGTCTTGCCGATGCCCGCCTCTTTGCTCCATTGCGGCCGGTTGTTCGCAAGATAGTTGATGGCAACACTTAAGTAATGGTTGGGATTCATTAAGCCCATACCAGGGGTGACGATCCCGTGCCGGTCAAAATCGGTGTCATTGCCAAAGGCGATATCAAAATTTTTCTTATGTTTCACCAGCCCTGCCATGGCATAGGGCGAGGAGCAGTCCATGCGGATTTTGCCGTCCTTGTCGCAGTGCATAAAGGAAAAGGTCGAGTCAAGGCTGCCGTGGAAGATCTCCATGTTGAGGCCGTATTTTTCGGCAATGACCGGGTAATAGGCCAGGCCGGAGCCGCCCATGGCATCGGCGCCGATATGAATACCAGCCTCTCTGATGGCCGCCATATCGATAACACTTTCAAGATCATCGACATAGGGGCTGATAAAGTCATAGTATTCGACATGCCTGTTGTTAAGGGCGTCCTGCAGCGGGATTCTGTTGACCTGGCCCAGACCGTCTTCGAGGATAGCATTGGCCCGGTCCTGGATCCAGCCGGTTACTTCTGTGTCAGCCGGCCCTCCCTCGGGTGGATTATATTTGAATCCCCCGTCATCGGGTGGATTATGGGAAGGCGTGATAACAATGCCGTCACACCGTGGTCCCGGTTGCCGGTTATGGGTGAGAATGGCATGGGAGATGACCGGGGTCGGCGTATAACCGAAATTTTCAGCAATTCGGACCGTTACGCCGTTTGCGGCCAGTACCTGCAGGGCCGTCAGCCGGGCCGGCCAGGACAGGGCATGGGTGTCTATGCCCATGAACAGCGGCCCTGATATTGCGGCCTGGCCGCGGTAGTCGCAGACGGCCTGGGTAATGGCCAGAATATGCGGTTCATTGAAACTGCGCCTCAGCGATCCGCCCCGGTGGCCGGAGGTGCCAAAAGAGACACGCTCTGTTTCCTTTTCCATGTCCGGAACCAGGGTATAGTATGCGGAAACAAGCTTGGGCACATTGATCAGCATGGACGTGGGCGGCAGTTTTCCTGCCAGGGGATGGATACTCATTTTTTCTCCTTACCTGTTGCGCTGTACGGGGGTTCACCTGAAGACAGGGGGATGATTTCCAGTTTATGGTTGGCTTGCGGATGGACGGGAGACGGGCCTTCCGTCTGCAGGATGTAGGTTCCGGCAAGGGAAAATTCCCGTGCATAGCCTCGGGCTATATC
>JALVAI010000341.1 GCA_027011235.1 Desulfobulbaceae bacterium | reverse complement strand
GGTCAATACAGGTCAACGCCCTGGTAACCTGGCCGAGATAGTTATAACAGAGAGAGTTTGAAACCGGCCAGATGACGGGTACCTGGGCCAGGATGGCATCAACAGCCGGTTCATCGACCAGGTGTTCAACACCATCCTCCACCTCCCAGCTGTTGGGAAGATCCGGGGCCACCAGTTCAAAAAAACGGGCTGTCAACTGTTCAAGATTCATACCTGGATTCCGAGGTCATATAATGCCGAACCAAAGTCGAGGTGACGGTAATGAAGACAAGAGAGACTAAAATAGAGAACCGGCCATCTCGTCAATGGCGGCCAGCAGTTCGGGATCATCGGTCAGGGACAGGGTAACAGCAGAGCGGCATGCCACCCGAATATCAATGCCCCGGGCAACCAGTTTCCCCACCTGGATAAGCAGCCTGGTACTGGCGCCCTCGGCCAGGCCGGAATCCCTCAGGCTCCTGGTCATGACGGCAAATCGGACCAGCAGACGGGCAAGCTCCGGCTCTACCCCTCCCTCCCGGCAGACGATCTCGGCCTCATGGTCGGCATCGGGATAATCAAAGGCCAGGGAAACAAACCGCTGCCGGGTTGAAGGTTTCAGGTCCTTGAGTACGGACTGGTAGCCGGGGTTATAGGAAACGGCGAGCATAAATTCGGGCGGAGCGGACAACAGCTCGCCCCGTTTTTCAATGGGCAGTTCCCGCCGATCATCGGCCAGGGGATGAATAACCACGGTCGTGTCCTTGCGGGCCTCGACAATTTCATCGAGATAACAGATGGCCCCGGCCCGAACGGCCAGGGTCAACGGGCCATCCATCCATACCGCCTCGCCGGCCCGGATGAGATACCGGCCCACCAGATCAGAGGTGGAAAGATCGTCGTGGCAGGATACCGTTATCAGCGGCCGCTCAAGCCGCCAGGCAAGGTACTGCATGAACCTGGTCTTGCCGCAACCGGTCGGCCCCTTGAGCAGAATCGGCAGCCCCTGGTGATAGGCGGCCTCGGCGATTTCAACTTCCTGGCCGGTTCGGAGATAATAGGGTTTTTCCACAATGCGGTGTTCGGCAAGGGCGAGTTCTTTGTCAGCCATGGGATTATGCTCTCTGTTGAAATAATATGAGGAACTCGAAAATCCGGTTACAGGGAATAATAATACCTCAACGTGGCTGCGGCAACCAGGGAATCCGGGAGAATGAAAATATTGCTCGTTGCGTATTCCTGCGAGCATGGTTATTGTCAAGAAACTGGATTTTCGTTTACAAAACCCTTCGTTTCTACTGAATTAACATCGAATACAGAGCATGTGCGTAGACCTGCATACCCATTCCATTTTTTCCGACGGTACAGCCACTCCGGAAGAGCTGGTGCAGATGGCGGCCCTGTTAAAGCTTGCCGGCCTGGCCCTGACCGATCATGACACCATGGAGGGGTATGAACGGGCGGCTGCCGCAGGCAGGCAATACGGCGTCGAGGTCATCCCCGGACTTGAAATCAGTTGCACCCACGGGGAATTTTCCCTCCATATTCTGGGGTACCTGGTTGATCCTGACCATCATATTCTGCGGGAAAAACTGCTGCTCATCCAGAACGGACGGCAGCAACGGAACCGGAAAATTGTCGAGCGGCTGGCGGAGCTTGGAATAGCTATCACCGATGCAGAACTAAGAATGCTCTCCACCTGCGGCCAGACCGGGCGGCCGCATATCGCCCGCCTGCTGATGAGCAAAAAAATCGTGCCCGATATTAACAGCGCCTTTCGCCGTTATCTCGGCAAGGGAAAGCCGGCCTATGCGGAACGCTTTTCCTTTACCGCTGCCGAAACAATTGCCTTTATCCACCAGGCGGGCGGTGTGGCGGTCCTTGCCCATCCCGGCAAGCTTGATCCGGCCATGCGGGCCCAGCCGCGCCTGATCCGTGAACTGGTCGAACGTGGTCTTGAC
>JALVAI010000340.1 GCA_027011235.1 Desulfobulbaceae bacterium | reverse complement strand
TACTGAAAAAAAGAAGATTATCCTCCAGGATATGCATTTGTATGGTTTTGATAGCAGGACTTTTTCCACTGTGCCGCGCCCAGGCCGGTTCGGTAAGTCCTGGAACCTGCCTCAGTTCGGAAGAGGAAAAACTGGTGCAGTTGCTGAACCAGTACCGGGTACAAAACCACTTGGCGCCGGTTCCGGTTTCCTATTCCCTGACCCTTGTTGGTCAATGGCATGTCCAGGACCTCAATGCCAATCACCCGGATACCGGCACTGGCTATAATAACCAGGCATGTAACATGCACAGCTGGTCGGGTTGGCATCCTGAACTGTGGCATGCCATGTGTTACACCGCAGACCACCATGAGGCCCAGGAGATGTGGGACAAACCCAGACAGATCTCCCAGGGCGCGTACCAGGGCAATGGGTATGAAATTGCCTATTCCTCCGGGGGCCAGGTGACCGCAGAAGCCGCGCTTGCCGGCTGGCAGCAGAGCACACCTCACAGGGAGGTCATCCTTGAACAGGGGAGTTGGAGCGGTAAAAACTGGCCGGCAATAGGGGTAGGGCTGTACCAACATTACGCGGTCATCTGGTTTGGCGAAACTGCTGATACCCGGGGAATCAATTTATGCGGGGCAGCAGGGGCGAACGGAAGAAAAAATTTACCACCGATGTACCAGCTTCTCCTGAACGATTAGACATTTTTTCCTGATTACCGTCAAACCCGGAAAGCCGTTGCTGAGGAATGGTGGGAATTAAAATCGAAAAAAGATATTACCGGAGGGGATGATTGTCTGTTTGAGCCCGTATAGTTAAACAGAATGTTTTTGTTTTGACATTTTTTTTTAACATTTTTTTAACTATTTGATCGTTGGGCGCGCATATTTTATGACCAGGTGGCGAAAAGGGATCTTCCTGATGGCATTGATGGCCATCATTTTGCTGGCAGGAACCGGCCAAAATGCCCATGCATCCACAGGGTCCATTGGCGTGGTGTGTCAGCTGGATCATCCCATTGTCGGCAATCAGGCCGATGAACAGCTTCGATATATTGCCGATCATTATGTCGGCATAAGTGACAGAAAGGCCCGGTTGACCAAGGGACAGCGGGCAAGATTGCGGCAGCTCAATCCCGATATTCTTCTTCTCCGTTATCTTAACTTCTCTGAAATTTATGCCGGAGAGTTGCCAGGCAGGATCATCCGGCACCGTAATAAAAAACAGGTCTCTCGTAACTCTGTCCCGGTTGCCCTCCTTGACCGGGAAAATCAACCCGAACCTGCCCTCTGGAGCAGAAATGGTTCCGGAATAACAGTTGATCCGGCCAGTCCCCTCTGGCGTTCTTTCCTTGTTCATGCCGCTGTCCGGGCTGTTGTCAATGGTTATGACGGTATTCTGGCCGATTCATGCCTTATGGCCAATGACCTGCCTGCCTCCTTTGCCGGTATTGATCCTGTCACCGGCCAGGTATATACTTCCGCATCATTTCGGCGTGCCCAGTATGAGAATCTTCGAGTGGTTCGGCAGGCCATCAAGGCTGTGCGCAGCGATGCCCTGCTGGTGGCCAACAGTATCGGCAACGGGACACGCTATTTCAAAAGCCGCGGGCATGCGCTGCCGGCTTCAACATTTCTTGAGGTAACGGACGGAGTGGTTGCCGAGGGTTTTCTCGGTAAACTTGATCGGCAACCGGGAAAATTTCTTACCAAAAGACAGTGGCTGGCCAATTTGAAGATGATGCGGGAGATTTCCGGTCAACACAAGATCTGCATTGTTGTATTTAAATACCGGCAGGATCTTTTTGAAAAAATACCGGCAGCAAAAAGACGGGCGTCTGATCTGTTTAATCTTGCTACGGTGTTATTGGCAAAGGGGAAGAAGACCTTTATCAGCTCCATGGCGCTTGATACGGGGCATAAGAAAAAATCCTTTAATCCTTATTCACAACTGTGGGC
>JALVAI010000339.1 GCA_027011235.1 Desulfobulbaceae bacterium | reverse complement strand
ATCTGCAGAGGACACTTGCTGCAATGTTTTCCCTTTTTCAGATATTTCCCGCAGCATTTCTTTTTTCCCTTTTTTTTGCCTTTTTTCTTTCCCATACCATCACTCCTCAACCCGCCATCAAAGATGACGGGTCAGTGTCATGTCCAGTATTCAGAATTCTGGCTTAAACGCCTCAACATCCTTCCAGCTTCTTTTTCGTCTTTTTCACCTTTTCTTTTTCAGCCTTGGCTGCCGGAGCCTTTTTCTCCGGAGTTGAAATATCCAGCAGTTCCACCTGGAAAATCAACATGGAACCAGGCTCAATCACCGGCGGCGCACCCCGGTCCCCATAAGCCAGGTCCGGCGGCAGATAAATCTCATAGGTGGAGCCGACATTCATTAACTGCAACGCCTCCTGCCAGCCGGCAATCACCTGTCCCACCCGGAACTCGGCCGGCTGGTTGCGCTTGTAGGAGCTGTCAAATTCCTTGCCGTTTAACAGGGTACCCCTGTAATGCACCTTGACCATATCCTGCAGGCCGGGTTTCTTTCCCTTGCCCTGTTTGATCACCTTGTACTGCAAACCCGATTTGGTGACCTTGACGCCCTCTTTCTTTTTATTTTCAGCCAAAAACTTTTCCGCGGCATCCCGGTTCTTTTTCACCATGGCAACGGTTTCCCGAATCTGCTTTTCCTGCTGCCTGGCAGCAAATTTTTTCTGCACCGCTGCCGCCTCTTCCGCACTCATCAGGGGTTTCTTGCCATTGTAGGCATCGGAAATACCACGCTGGAGAACTTTCAGATCAAATTTTTCACCCAAGCCCTTGAAATAAGCACCAAGGTCAAGCCCCATGGCATAGCTCAGTTTTTGTTGTTCGCTCTTCAACTCGCTTGCCTTGTCCGCCGAAAAGGCCGTTGTGGCCACGAGCAGGACCAGGCAAATTCCACAACTAATTTTCTGCATTTTGTGCTCCTTACTGTAAAGGATTTCAGGTATCCCATAATTGCTACCATGCAACAAGGGGAAAAATACATCTTTTAATAGAGATGAACCCGTAAAAGTCCAAACAATGCTTAAAAATGGCCCACGTAAAAACAAATATATACAGGTAAGCGCAGACTCCAAGGAGTAGTGTTCCGGGGCGGGTCGCAACCATACAGGCAGTATGCCAACGAATCGCCCCGGGACACACGACGCAGTAGATCAAACTTTTTACGACGCCATCAATAGAGGAAAAATAACTACAAAACAACCACGGTTATACCGGGATTATGCCGGTTCAGATCCCGATGGGTTGTCAGGGTCGGAAAACGCCGGAGAAGCTGACGGCCCGGACCGGACCGGGTGCTGAACTCCTCGCCGGCAACCACATCATTGATACGTCGCAAGTGTTTATAATACTGTAATTGACGACGGACCGCATCTTTTATCGCCCCACCCCTGCCACTGGAGCCATAGCCGTGAATCAGGGTCAGCAGGCGAAACCCCTGCCTGATGGAGATTTCTATTTCATTGTCCAGCCTGACCAATGCCTGGGCAACGGTCGGCAATCCCCGTTCCAGGTTAATCAGCCGGTGCCTGTCCCCTCTCCTGCGTACAACCGGCAGGTCAACACCAGTCCCGCAATAGGGGCAAATGGTCATCTGCAGATCAAATTCATTGCCGCAAACCTCACAGATTATCATGCCCTCATACCATCCTACTGTCTGCGCACCTCGATGACCTCGGGCATCTGCTGCAGATGTGTCTGCAACTGCCGCAGATGGTCAAGGTCCGCCACTTCCACAACCACACTGAGCTGGGCCACGTTATCAGCTGTTGTCCGGGCCTTGAACTCGACAATATCGGCATCATCAGCGGAAATCGCGCCGCTGATTTCAGCAAGAATATTACGCCTGTTTTCCACCCGGATCCGTAATTCAGCCCTGTGCCTGGCCTGGCCGGTGGACGACCAGGTCACCGGAA
>JALVAI010000338.1 GCA_027011235.1 Desulfobulbaceae bacterium | reverse complement strand
GCCTGGAGTTGCCCCGGGCGTCAACTCCCTTCAGTAATTCAGGCGCAACACCCTGCCAGGCCGGATCACAGATGACCCGCAGGCAAAAAAAGGGCAGCCCTTTCCGCCGGGCTGCTTCCGCAACACCCGAACTTTCCATATCCACGGCCAGGGCCCCGGTCCGGTAATGGGCACGGGCCTTGTCCGCCGGTGTCAGCATGGGCCTGTCCACGCAGAGAACCTGACCACGTCGGTAATCAATCCCCTGTCCCCTTAATGCCGTCTCCAGCAAGGCCGTTAGTTGGGCATCGGGATAATAGAGCTCCTGTGGGCAAACAGACTGTCGACATTGAGTATAGACAGTATCGGCCACAATAACGGAGCCGGGCGCCAGGTCAGGGGCCAGGCCGCCGGAGACCCCGATACTGCCGAGCATGGTTCCGGCTGGCAGCCTTGAGGCCTTTCCAAACGCCGACTCACACCCCATACCGCATTGATGTATGGATATGTCCGTAAGAGAAAGGCGGGCAAGTACTTTCCGCTCGGCGGCCAGGGCCGTCATAATGGCCGCCCCTGGATGATGATCATGAAAATTGTTCATGCCATCTCTATTACCATATTGAGGTTTCCACGGGAAGCGACTATTCTGCCCCGCAAAGATCGATCCCATCCCATGAATCGACATAAGGGCAGGAAAAAAGTTGAACCACCAACAGCACATGGAACAAACCATCCAGCGGGCAGCGGCCTGGCTGCTCGATGACCAGGATGACCAGGGATTCTGGGTCGGACGACTCCAGTCCAATTCCTGCATGGAAGCGGAATGGATCATGGCCATGCATATCCTTGGCGTGGAGAATGACCCCAAATACGAGGGCGTGGTCCAGGCCATTATCAACGAACAACGTGAGGACGGTTCCTGGGAGGTATACTACAAGGCTCCCACCGGCGACATCAATACCACGGTTGAATCCTATGTTGCCCTGCGTATTGCCGGTCTGGACCCTGACGGTTCTGTCCTCAAATCGGCCAGAAAATGGATACTGAATAACGGCGGCCTTGCCGAGACCAGGGTCTTTACCCGCTACTGGCTGGCCCTGCTCGGGGAATGGCCCTGGCAGCATACCCCGGCCCTGCCGCCGGAAATTATCTTTATCCCCACCTGGGCCCCCTTTAACCTGTACAAATTTGCCACCTGGGCCAGGGCGACCATGCTGCCGCTCACCCTGCTCTCCAGCCGCAGGCCGGTGCGGCCGCTGCCACCGGAAAAACAACTTGATGAACTCTTTCCAGGAGGCCGGGAAAATTTTGACTTTCGCCTGCCGCGTAAAAAGGGATTTTTCTCCTGGGAGCGTTTTTTTCTCTTCACCGATTATCTGCTCAACCGATATGTTGATTTTCCCGTCCATCCCTTTCGGCAAACGGCAATCCGTTCCTGTCTTGAATGGATAATCAATCACCAGGATGCGGACGGCGCCTGGGGCGGTATCCAGCCTCCCTGGATCTATTCGTTGATGGCCCTTGGCGCCGAAGGCTACGCCCTTGACCATCCGGTGATGGCGGCGGGCCTGCACGGCTTTGACCTCCACTGGTCCTATGAGCGTAATGGCGGCATCTACCTGCAGCCCAGCGAATCTCCGGTCTGGGACACGGTCCTCAGCCTGCTGGCCCTGCTCGACTGCGGCATGCCGCCCGGCGCCCTGGAGGCCGCGGAAAAGGCCGCCATCTGGCTGCTGCGGGAACAGGTGCTTGTCGGCGGTGACTGGCAGGTCTTTGTCAGGGATACCGAGCCCGGCGGCTGGGCCTTTGAGTTTGAAAACGACAAATATCCGGATGTGGATGATACGGCGGTGGCGGTTATTGTCCTGCTGCGGCTGCTGCCCCTGATAAAGAAAACCGACCTGCAACACCAGATGCGGGCCGCTGTTGACCGGGCCGTGGCCTGGATGCTGGCTATGCAGAATCCAAATG
>JALVAI010000337.1 GCA_027011235.1 Desulfobulbaceae bacterium | reverse complement strand
CTCTATAATATCGGTCAAGTAGACCTCTCCCTGGCTGTTATCCGTGCCCACCTGCTGCAGGGCAGCAAAGAGAAATGACCGTTCAACAAGATAGATGCCGGTATTGATCTCCCGTATCTGGAGCTGCTCGTCGGTGGCGTCTTTCTGTTCGACAATGCGGGTAATGTTGCCATTTTTGTCACAGATAACGCGGCCATAGCCAAAGGGGTCATCAAGCACGGTGGTCATGAGGGTGACAGTTGCCCCGCTCTTCTGGTGTTCATCGAGCATTTTGCGCAGGGTCTCGGAGCGGATAAGCGGGGTGTCCCCGCACAGGATCATGACCTGGTGGCTCTCCTTACAGGCCTTTTTTGTGCAGAGTACGGCGTGGCCGGTGCCGAGCTGTTCCTGCTGGATAACAGGCTGATGGGCA
The DNA here is from genome assembly GCA_027011235.1 of Desulfobulbaceae bacterium. Lineage (GTDB taxonomy): Bacteria > Desulfobacterota > Desulfobulbia > Desulfobulbales > Desulfobulbaceae > DRLX01. The sequence continues at coordinate 1,545 of JALVAI010000337.1, read as the reverse complement.
TATTGATTAATGGCGGCCAGGACTCTTTCCCGCTGATGACCGACAATAACGGCAATCCGTTCAATATCGGCCCCGATAACCGCATCAAGGACATGATGGAGCATGGGCTTGAAAAAGACCTCATGCAGGACCTTGGCGCGGTCCGATTTCATGCGGGTTCCTTTGCCGGCGGCAAGGACAACGGCGATGGTCTGGTTGTGCATAATATTTTCCTGTCTAAGGCGGGCTTCGCCCGCAACCCAATTGATCGTAGGAGCCCGCCCCTGCGGGCGATAATGACGGCGCAGGCAATTCGCCCCAATCGCCCGCAGGGGCGGGCTCTCCTACACTGTGCCTGAAAATTTTCTCGGAGTCTGCGCTTACCTGTTTTTTTATGACAGGAATTCAGGATTAATGCACTAATCCCTGTAATGTTCAGCCATCCGGCCTATTTCCGCGGCAAGTCGCTGCCGCAGTTTTTTCGGACGGAGTATTTCCGCCCGGGCGCCGAATTGCAGCACCTTCATGATCAGTTCCCTGTCATCGGCAATGGGCAGGGTAAGCCGGATCCCGTCCTGTTCCTGTTCGATTTTCTGTTTTTCGTGCCATATCTGATGGCGGACGATCTCGGCTGCGGTACCTGTGAACCGGATGGTGGCCCTGGAGGTGGCCGGCCCCTTGAAGATACCGAAACTTGCCTGCAGCCAGTCATCGATGTTGTCCTGATGATGTTCAGTTATTGGCACCTGGAGCAGGCGGGCCTTTTGCATGCGGGCCAGGTGGAACATGCGGCGGTCGTTTTTGCTCAGGCACCAGGCCAGCAGATACCAGCGGCCCTGGTAATTGACCAGTTTCAGGGGCTCGACCTTGCGCCTGCTTGTGCGACCGGTTCCGGCGCGATAGGTCAACTGCAGCTGCTGTTGTTCCCTAAGAGCGTCCAGCACAGTGGCAAATATCCCACTGTTGACCAATTCCTTTTCCACCCATTCACAGTAGATCAGATCAGCCATGTTGCGCTGGCCCGGAAAAAGGGCTTCCCGCAGATGCCGTTTGATTCCGGCAAGTTCGGGAAGTTCGCTCAGACCCGTTTCTTCGGCCATGTTACCGAGCAGACCGAGAATCATGGTCATGGCCGGACTGTTTTCAAAGGGAAGGCGAAAATCATCCCTGGTGTAATAAAAACCGTTTTTTTTTGTATCAAATTGGAGCGGAGCCAGCAACCGCTCCCGCAGGTAGGCAATATCCCGGTGGGCGGTGGCCTGGGAAATTTCAAATTCGCTGATCAGGTGGCTGGTGTTGGGGTAGCGACCGGAGCGAATTCTGCCATGGAAAAAATAGATGCGTTCAAGGACTGACATTTGCTGGCACTGGTTTGTTTTGACGGGATAGCTCGGTGCGTTGTCTCATCATGCTCTGGAATGAGAAAATGAAAAAAAGTTAAAAAAAAAGACAGGACTGTCACTATATGACAGGTCAGCTCTGGTAGAGTCAAGGAAAATAATGAGAAGGGACAGGTTGCCCTGCTGAAAATATGGGATTTTCATGTTTGCCAGAGGAGGTTGTTAT
>JALVAI010000336.1 GCA_027011235.1 Desulfobulbaceae bacterium | reverse complement strand
ATGTAAACAGTGCCTGCCGTTTTTTGAGTACAGAAAGTACAGAAAGTTCAGTAACGGCAAGGCTCTTTTTTTTGTTCGGCCCTGTCTCTTAAAAGGTAAGCAGACGTTTGAGATTGTCCCGCAGGTAGTCCAGATTTGTGATGATGGGGGCGCCGGAGCTGCTTTCGCCTTCAATAATCGTGTCGTCAATAAACTGTTTTGCCCGTTCTTTGGCCTGTTCCATGGATTCGCCCCAGACCAGGGCAAGGGCAAGGTTGGGGTCGTATTCGCTTGGTATCGGGTATGGCCTGTCGCCGGGAACATGGGTATATACAGCGGACCAGTCGTAGGCAGGCAATTGGAAGCGGGTAATTGTTCCTATCCAGGGGGTGAAATCGCGGGCCGGGTTTTCCGCCACGATCCGCAATTCTATACTGGCTCCCCGAAATTCGATATCCTTTTGACTGTATCCCATCGGCTCGCCCAGCGCCAGCCTGATCTGTTCCCGGATCAGGTTTGGATGTCTGCCGTTTAAATAACTGATCCGGGCCGAGACATCGTTTTCAACCTGGATACGGGTGTTGACTTCGAGCAGATACGGCTTGCCGCTGCGGCTGACGATCCATTCCCATGTGCCCACGTTATCATACTTGACATGGTCGGCAAGTCGGAGCGAATATTCGACAATGTTCTCCAGCACCGCAGCGCTGTCAAATTCATACTCGAAGCAGGAATCATCAAAACCGGGCGCGGCTTCGATGCGTTTCTGGCGACCGGTGGACTGGATGGTACAGTTGCGTGAGCTGAAATGAACGCGCTCGTTGTGACGGGAACAGACCAGCTGCACTTCAAGGTGGTTGTAATCGGTCAACCGCTGCTCGATCAGGACCCCGCCGTCTCCGAACTGGCGTTTGGCATAGTTCTGCACCCGTCGATAGACCTGCCTGAACTGCTCGATCTGGGTGACCTCCTCGATGCCCATGCCGCCGCCACCGGCCGCTGCCTTTACCAGCACCGCAGGTTGTTCGATATTGTCGTCTTCCTGGACATCAAAAAGATGCTGGGCGATTTCTTCCGCCTCCATTTCATTATAGATAGGAGCATCGGTGCCGGGAATGGTAGGAATACCGAGGGTGTTGGCCACGTGTTTGGTGTTGATCTTGTCGCCGAGATTTTTGATGACCTCCCAGTTGGGACCGATGAACGTCAATGGCCGGTCCCGGATGGTCACCCGGCGGGCAAAACGAAAATCTTCGGAAAAAAATCCATATCCCGGATGAATGGCCGTGCATCCGGTATGGTCGGCAATGGCCAGGATATCATTGGCGTCGGTATATCGGGTCACCCGCCAGGCATTCTGTTTCGGCCCGGATGTCCGGTTGCGGCGGACATGCTCCGAGTCCTGGTCGGCATCGGTGTAGATGACGACATATTCCAGGTCCAGATCCCGGCAGGCCTCCATGATGCGGATGGCAATTTCCCCGCGATTGGCGATAAGTACTTTACCCTGCACGCGAAACCTCTTATGAAGAACATACTCTCCGGTTGATTGTGGACTTCTCTGCCGGATGTATGGAAGATTGATGAGGGAATACAGAATAGGCGGCCTGGTGGCACGGCCCTGTCTCCTGTTCCGAAAGAAGTATTTTCCCTTTCTAAAGACTAATCTCTTATTTTACCCGAAGCATGCCGTCTTGCAAAGATGGAAAATGAAAAATTTTGTTTGTGGTTATTTTCTTTGTGATATTGCGAATTTTTTGGATTAGAGCCGGTTGGAGCCTTCCGGAATCAGCAGGTTTTTTGAGCGCATTGTTTGCCGTTTCTTTCTGCCTTGAACAGGAAATTCCATTGTTCCAGGGGATGACTCGGAGTAGATTATTACAGGCGGCAATCATTACGGTCCGGGCGGATAATACGGGGAAGGAAAAATAACAGGATGGTCCGGTCCGCCCTGCTGCCGGCGGCAAGAAGTGAATCTGAACAAACAGGAAAACCATGGATGAAAAAACAGAGGGGATATGGGCGCGCTTGAAATCCTTTTTACGTTTTCGGGGAGCGCCTGATACCGCCCGGGAACTGGAAAATGACATCCAGGAACTGCTCGAAGAGGGGGAAGAGCAGGGGTTGATTTCCAGCCATGAAGAGCGGATGATCAGTTCCATCTTTGATTTCCGTGAAACCCGGGCCTCGGAAATTATGACCCCGTCGGCGGAAGTAGTTGCCGCTGACCGCAAAAGTTCCGTACCTGATCTGATTCGCCTGGTGCTTGAAGAGGGATATACCAGGATTCCGTTGTATGACACCACCCCGGATACTGTTGTCGGTATTCTGCACGCAAAGGATCTGCTGCGCTTTTGTGGCAATGGTGATCATCTCGAGGAAGAGCTGAGCAGGTATTTTCATCCCCCTGTTTTTATTAGCGAGTCAACGCCGATTATTGACCTGTTGCATATCTTTCAGGAGAAAAAAACGCATATGGCCATTGTTACCGATGAATTTGGCGGTGTTCGCGGTCTGGTTACCCTTGAGGACGTCATTGAAGAGATCGTTGGCGAAATAGCGGATGAACATGATCAGGAGGAGAATGAACTGCGGGTGGTGGAAGAGGGGATTATCGTGGTCGATGCCAAAATCGATAAAGAGGAAGTAGAGCGGTTTTTTTCCTGCCGCCTGCCCGATGGTCCCTATGAATCCATTGGTGGTTTGATTCTGCATCGGCTGGGCGAGGTACCGACCCGTGGCACCGAGATCGTGGTCAACGGGCTTCTCTTCACCGTAATTTCGGCGGACAAGCGACGCATCAAAACAGTCCGGATAAAAAAACAACAATGACCAGTTTCACCGCATCGGTCAGCATGAGCCGGTGGCGCTCTCTTGCTGCCTCGATCAGTACCGCTCTCCTGCTTTTTGTTGCCATGCCCGGATATTTCGGCTGGTGGCCCCTGCTCTTTTTTGCCCTGGTCCCGTTACTGCTGGCGGTTCTGTACCTGCCGCCGCGGCGCAGCGCCTGCACGGGCTTTATGACCGGTTTTCTTTACCACATCCTGACCCTGCACTGGATCGTTGTTGTCCTGGGCAGGTACGGTGGCCTGCCGCCGTGGCTGAGTGTGTCCGCAATGGTACTGCTGGCCGGTTACATGGGAATGTATTGCGCCCTGTTCTGTTTTCTGTTCAGTCTGCTCGCCGGCCGGTCATGGCACCGGGAGCGGTCAGTGGCTGCGTTGGTCTGGACGGCGCCGATACTGTGGGTCGGGCTTGATTATCTGCGCGGTTTTCTTTTTACCGGTTTTCCCTGGCTTGATCTCGGCTATGGCCTCTATTCCCAGCCCCTGCTCATGCAGGCCGCCGATCTGGGCGGCCATTATCTGCTTTCCTTTACCCTGGTGCTGGCAAATGGTTTTATTGTCGCCATTATTGACCGGCAGCAGTCGCGGGTACACTGGAATGTCCGCCGGGAAAAACGGGCCCTGCTGCTCGCCTGCTGTTTTCTTATCTTTGTCTTTGGCTATTCTGTGGTTCGTTTCCGGACCATGCCCGCTCTTTTCCGTCACTGCCTGCAGACAAAAATTTCCGTGGTCCAGGGAAATATCGCCCAGGACCAGAAATGGAGTTCTATGCAGAAGGAACAGACCATCACCACCTATGAGCGTCTGTCACGCCAGGCAGTAACGGACCGTACCACCGAGCTCCTGGTCTGGCCGGAAACAGCGCTGCCCTTTTATCCGCAGCAGGACCCCCTTGCAGCCCGGGTCGTCAGGCTGGCTGAAAAGGAAAATCTCTACCTGCTCACCGGCGCTCCCACCTTTGCGATAACGGGTAAGGGACAACAACGGCAGGTCGCTTATTTTAACAGCGCCCTGCTGATAAATCCAAACGGCCATGTTGTCGGCAGCCATGCCAAACAGCATCTTGTCCCCTTTGGCGAGTATGTTCCCCTGCGGAAATTTCTTCCCTTTCTCTCGCCGCTGGTGGAAAACATCGGTGATTTTACCGCCGGAACCTCCAGCAAGCCCCTGGCGGTGGGCAAACAGCTCCGGCTTGGAATCCTGATCTGTTTTGAATCCATATTCCCGAAAATTGCCAGGGAAGAGGTAAAGGCTGGCGCCAATCTGCTGGTCAATCTGACCAATGATGCCTGGTACGGACGGACCAGCGCCCCCTATCAGTCCATGGCCATGGCCGTGCTGCGGGCGGTGGAGAACAAACGTTCCCTTGTCCGGGCCGCCAATACCGGCATCAGCGGTTTTGTTGATCCGGTGGGAGAGGTGGTGCAACAGACAAAAATATTTACCCCGGCAGCGATTACCGCCCAGGTTCCTGTCTATGACAAGCAGACGATCTTTGTTCGTGGCGGCTATGCATTCGGCGGTCTGTGCCTGGCCGCTGTTCCGATCTTGCTTGTATGGTGGAAAAGGCAACTGTAGCAAGGATTTTTCCGGCCCATGCCGGAACAGGGATTGGTGGATAATGGATTTCTCTACCAAAATAGTTGATAAAAAAAATAAATTTTCTTGTTTTTTTTCTGTTTCTTCTGTTATGTTTCACACATAGTATAAATGCGTAGTGCTGTAGAGAAGTAAAGACACCATCAGGTATGGTTCTGTTTTTGTTACCTTGAAGCCTTACGCGTCATCCAGAACATTCAGCTCATATTAAGGAGAACACGGGAGCAATGTTACAAGGAACAGTAAAGTGGTTCAATGAATCCAAGGGTTTTGGTTTTATTGAGCAGGAAGACGGGAAAGATGTGTTTGTCCATTATTCAGCTATCCAGGGAAGTGGATTCAAGACATTGAATGAAGGTGACAAGGTAGAGTTTGAGGTGGTTGACGGCCCCAAGGGTCCTGCTGCCGCAAACGTACAGAAGATGTAAGCTCAACACCTCCCGTACCGGTTGACCGGTAGCGGGAGTTAAAGGAGAGGCTGCGGTTTCTCCTTGGGTAATCCCGGTAACCTTTGCGTTGCCGGGATTTTTTTATGGCGTTTTGCCCGGGAGCGGGTATTTTAGGATGTCGGATTATTCTCCCTGAATCGCTCAACTCGGAATCCAAATTATTTTTTGTTTCCCCTTAGTGAAGATCGCTCTTGTTCAAATAAATCCCGTGATCGGGGCCTTTGATGCCAACCTGGACAAGGTCCTGGACAGTCTTGAATCGGCCCGGGCTGCCGGCTGCCGGCTTGCTGTTTTCCCGGAGCTGACGCTTTGCGGATATCCGCCCCGTGATCTGCTTGAACGTTTCTCCTTTCTTGAGGCCCATGACCGGGCCCTTGCCCGGCTGGTGCATGAGGTGCATGGTATCGGCTGCGTGCTCGGCGTCCTTGAGCGCAGGAGTGGTCCCGGCAAGCCGCTGTACAATTCGGCCTTTTTCATTGATGGGGGCAGGGTCCTGTACCGGGCGCGTAAACAGCTCCTTCCCACCTATGATGTCTTTGACGAGTGCCGCTACTTTGAGCCGGGCCCGGCTGCACTGCCCTTTTCCTTCCAGGGTCATACCATCGGGTTATCCGTGTGCGAGGATATCTGGCAGGAGCAGGGGAAATATCCCATCGATCCGGTGGCGACCCTTGCCAGGCATGACATGAAACCCGATTTTCTGATCAATATTTCCGCCTCGCCCTATCACCACGGCAAACTTGGCCAGCGGCAGCAGGTGTTTTCGTCGCTTTGTCGGCGGCATAAGCTGCCGCTTCTCTATGTCAACCAGGTCGGCGGCCAGGATGAACTGATTTTTGACGGTCATTCCCTGGTCATGGATGGGGCCGGCAAGGTGCGGGCGGCCGGCAGAGGGTTTGCCGAGGATCTTGTAATTGTTGACAGTGAAGACTGGCATCCCCAGGTCGATCGGCCGGCGCCAACGGACACGACCGGCCAGGTTCTCGAGGCCCTGACCCTGGGGCTGCGGGATTACATGGGAAAGATCGGCTTTCAACGGGCGGTGATCGGTCTGTCCGGCGGTATAGATTCGGCGGTTACCGCAGCCATTGCCTGTCGGGCCCTGGGAGCGGACAAGGTCGCCTGTCTGGCCCTGCCTTCTCCCTATACATCACAGATGTCCATTGATGATGCCCGCGCACTGGCAAAAAATCTCGGCTGCGGTTTTGAAATTCTGCCCATAGCCGGGGCAATGCAGGCCTTTACCGATATCCTGGCGCCCCTTTTGGGCGGCATGGATGAAGATGTTACCGAGCAGAACCTGCAGGCGCGGATCAGGGGAACGATTCTGATGGCCTATTCCAACAAGATGGGCCATCTTCTCCTGTCAACCGGTAATAAGTCAGAGATGGCCGTGGGCTACTGCACCCTGTACGGCGACATGAACGGCGGCCTTGCCGTGCTTGCCGATGTCCCCAAGGTCATGGTCTATGAGCTGGCGCAGCTATTTAATAGCGATGGTGAAGTTATTCCCGAGCGGATTATCACCAGACCGCCGTCGGCGGAACTAAAACCCGATCAAAAGGACCAGGATGATCTGCCGCCCTATGAAGTGCTTGACCCCTTGTTGCAGGGGTATCTCGAGGAATCCTTAGGGGTGGATGAACTGGTTGCCCGGGGATTTGAGCGCAGCGTTGTTCGGGATGTTATCGGCCGCATAAAGCGCAATGAGTACAAAAGACGCCAGGCGCCCATAGGCCTCAAGGTCACCTCCAAGGCCTTTGGCTACGGCCGTCGCTACCCGATTGCCCAGGGATTTCGTGAATGAGGATGATTATCCATGGCCGCTAAACCACCCCGCAGGCTTATTGCCGCCCTTATTCTCATCCCCTTTCTCTTTATGCTCCTTGTCTATCTCTTCTACCGGGAAGAGCGGACACCACGACCGCAACAGCTGGCCGTGACCACGGCCGGATACGTGGAGATGTGTTTGACCTGCCACCGGGACGTCCGTCTTGATGCGGCCCATGATGCCGCAGTGATTGGCTGCTCGCCCTGTCATCTCGGGGATGCCCTGGCCGTTGACAAGAAAAAGGCCCATAAGGGTATGGTACTCAATCCCGGCGACCTGCGGGTGGTGGAAAAGACCTGCGGCATCGAGGGATGCCATCCGGCGGACCCGCACAAGGTGAAAAATTCGCTCATGGCCACCAATCGGGGTATCTTGTCGACCCTGCTCTACTACTGGGGAG
>JALVAI010000335.1 GCA_027011235.1 Desulfobulbaceae bacterium | reverse complement strand
CCATATTGGTAGAGCAGGCGAATAAATTCGCCCCTACAGAATACGCAACATTTTATTACTCATATATTTTACAAGATAATCCATTAACAATATGGAAGTTATGTACAAAATTTTCTCGTAGTCTACGCTCACCTGTTTTTTGTGACAGATATCCAGGAGTAAGGTACTAAAAGAGAAAACTGCAACTTGAAATAGGAGAACAAATTGAATAGCATGTTTTCCTGTTATAATCCATCATGGACTCTTACCATGTGCAAATTATTTCAAAGATGAGAAACTTCCGGATTTGATGCCCACAACAGAAATGCTTGACAAAAAACAGTTCAACAACCGGTTGCAGCACCCGTTCCTGCCGGCTATTTTCCCCTGCATTCCATGAAAGGGAGTTCGCTCACCAGAAACCGCCTGGGAGACTCGGCAAAATTTGTTCTTGTCCTGGCGGCCTGCGGTTATCTGCTTTTGCGTGGCAGCGCCGGCATCGGCTACAATTACCACTGGCAAACCATTCCATCCTATCTGCTGACAGTTGACGGAGGACACCTGCGGCCAGGGCCGTTGCTGCGGGGCTTGCTGGTTACCCTTGAGATAACCTTTTTCAGCCTGCTGCTTTCCGCCCTTATCGGCCTTGGCGTTGCCCTGCTCCGGCTTTCAGGGTCTTTTGTCGGCCGCCTGCTGGCCAGGATCTACCTGGAAACCATCCGCAACACCCCGCTTCTGGTGCAGATATTTTTTCTCTATTTTGTCATGGCGCCCATTCTTGACATCGGTCGTTTTGCCACCGGCGTGCTGGCGCTCAGTCTGTTTGAAGGGGCCTATGCCTCGGAGATCATCCGGGCCGGCATCGTGGCCGTGCCCGTCGGCCAGTGGGAAGCCGCCCATGCCCTTGGCCTGCGGAGTTTTGATACCTATCGGGCCGTGATCATCCCCCAGGCCATGCGGCGTATACTGCCGCCCCTGACCAGCCAGGCCGTCTCTCTTCTCAAGGATTCAGCCCTGGTCAGCACCATTGCCGTCTATGAACTCACCATGGAGGGGCGGACGATTATTGCCGAGACCTTTCTTACCTTTGAGGTCTGGTTTACGGTGGCGGCCATCTATCTTGTGGTGGCGCTTTTTCTCTCTTTTGTTGCCGGTCAGGCCGGAAAATATCTGCGGGTTTCATGAACGACCAGGCAAAACAGGAGAGCAACTCTCCCATTATCGATGTTCGGAGAATAGAGAAAATTTTTCCCGGACCGGTTGTCGCGCTCAGGGATTTCTCCATCACGGTCGAGAAGGGCGAGGTGCTGGTTGTTATCGGGCCGTCCGGGTCAGGGAAGTCGACATTTCTGCGCTGTTTAAACGGCCTTGAAGAGATCGATTCCGGCACCATCCGCATCGACGGTATCCCCCTGGATGAAAACGAGGCCAACAGACTGGCCATCAGGCGAAAGATCGGCATGGTCTTTCAATCCTTTAACCTCTTTCCCCATCTCACGGTGCTGGGGAATGTGGACCTGGCCCAGCGGCTGGTCCAGAAAAAAAGCCGCAGGCAGGCAGCTGAGTTTTCCCGTCGTCTGCTTGATCAGGTGGGGCTTGGCGCCATGGAGAACAGGTATCCGCATCAGCTCAGCGGCGGCCAGCAGCAGCGGGTGGCCATTGCCCGGGCCCTGGCCATGATGCCAAAGATCATGCTTTTTGACGAGGCCACCTCGGCCCTTGATCCGGAGATGATCGGAGAGGTTCTGGATGTGATGCAACAGCTTGCCAGAGACGGGATGACCATGGTCGTGGTCACCCATGAGATGGGGTTTGCCCGGGAGGTAAGTGACCGGATTATTTTTATGGACAAGGGGTGTCTTATCGAGGAAGGAGAGAGCCGCACCTTTTTTCGCAATCCGGGGCACGTTCGCACCAGGGAATTTCTGCAACAGATTCTGTAAGGAGATGCCATGTGATCCGACCGATATACATGGAACCGG
>JALVAI010000334.1 GCA_027011235.1 Desulfobulbaceae bacterium | reverse complement strand
GGCCAGGGGTATGGTCACCGCCGCATCTCCGGTCATGGTCATGGCCACCATGATCACATCTCCCCAAGGGGTACGAAGCCCCTGCAGCAGATGATACAGGGATGTACCGGCCCGGACAAGAGGATCACCGGTCACCACATCCTCGGTGATACCGAAAAAGAGTAGGCAGGCGCCGATAAACAACAGGGACAGGACCAGCAGGGACCGGGACGAGGGGGCCTTTTTGTCAAAAAGAGCGCCCAGCCATTGGCGCAGGAGGTGAGAATTGTCGGTAAAAGAGACAAGCCTCTGTTCCCATCCGGCCCAATGAGAGGAACAAAAGCGAAACAATTTGTGAAAGAGGCTGAAGGCAACCCAGAGCAAGACGCCCAAAATAGCAAGCAGAAGCGCCAGGCGGCCGGCAACCTCTCCGGCCAACGCCAGTGAAGCGCCAAAGGCCATGCCGGGCAGAAGATAGGCCGGGGCCCAGACAAGGGCAGAGAGAATGTTATAGATGGAAAAACGGCCCGGTCCCATGCCCATCATGCCGGCCACAAGAGGAATAACCGGCCGGACCGGACCAACGAAACGGCCGAAGAAAACGGATTTGCCGCCATGACGTCGAAAAAATCTCTCCCCGCGGACAAGCATGCCGGGAAAACGGAGAAAAAGCGGAAAACTGCGTATTCTGTCACTGAAATGACGTCCGAGCCAGAAGCTGAGGCCATCGGCAAGCACCGCCCCGCAAACTGCCCAGGCCATGGTCGGCATAAAGGAGAGGGCGCCCTGGGCAATCAGGGCCCCGGCGGCCAGCATCAATACCGTTCCAGGCATGATCAGGCCAACAAAGGCCAGGGACTCGGCAAAGGCAGAGAAAAAGACAATCAACCCGGCCAGGGTCGGATGGTCGGCAATCCAGGTGCTCAGATGGAGAAGCAATTCATGCATGGATCGCTTGTGTTGGGATAGGTGACTCTATTATGGCGTCCGGTAAGGTCGTCGCTAAGGCCGGTCCGGATGATACTGACAAGAGAAAACCGCTCAGACGCCATGCCTGGCAAGGCTTTCCAGCGCGGCCCTGTACCCCAGCTCAATGCATTCCTCTCCCCTGGTGAAGTCCACAAAGGTGATATGGGCCAGGGGCGGACGGATAAGGACATCCGGTGGATCGACAGCCAGCCTGCTCCTGGTCAGACCGGCCTGAATGATATTGGCCGAGGCACCTATTATATCAAGCAGGTTGGGATCATTATCCTTGAGCATCGAGGCATCCTCGGCTATGGAAACCCTGTTGAGGTCAACGGCGATCACCCGCTTGGCCCCCATGCTTCGGACCGTGCTCACCGGCACCGGGTTGACGAGTCCACCGTCGGCCAGAAACATCTCCCCCTTTTTTACCGGCGTAAAGATGCCGGGCACGGCAATACTGGCCCGCACGGCCTCGATAATATTGCCGGTGGAAAAGGTTATTTCACGCCCGGAGCGCAGATCAACGGCCACCGTTGACAGGGGAATATCGGTTTCTTCCAGTCTGCCGGCGCCAAGATGCAATTCAAGAAATTCTGAAATTTTCCGGCCATTGAGCATTCCTGCTTTGGAGGGTACCGAAGCGAAATAACTGAGTCCATGTTTCCAGTCAAAGACCTGCAGCTCCCGTTCAAGGGCTGCAAGCGTGCCGGTGGCGACAAAGGCACCGACAAAGGCGCCGATACTGGTGCCGGCAATATGGGTGATCCGGATATTCTTTTCGGCCAGGGCCCGAATAACGCCGATATGCGCCCATCCCCTTGCCGCGCCTCCACCCAGGGCAAGTCCCGCTGTCTGCATTCTCATTTCTCCCGTTGCGATCGTCTTTTCAGAAAAACATACCCTGCCACCAGGACAACGGCAAACAGCCCGATACCAAGCAGGATCTGATGCAGGTAGTGCTGCACCAGCTCCTGGTTATTGCCGATATAGTATCCAACCAGGGCCAGAACAATGAC
>JALVAI010000333.1 GCA_027011235.1 Desulfobulbaceae bacterium | reverse complement strand
TAAGAATCCTGCTCAATGGAAAAAAGGGGAGAAAAGAATCTTTCTCCCGGCCGGGATCCCGACCGGGAGAAAGGGGGTGACGGGAAAAATCAGTGTTTGAACGAACGCTGACCGGTAAACATCATGGCAACCTGTGGGTCTGCCTCGTTGCAGGCCTCGATGGAGGCATAATCGCGCATGGAGCCGCCGGCCTGGAGGATGGCCGAGATTCCTTCCCGAATGGCCACATCAGCGGCGTCCCGGAAGGGAAAGAAGGCATCGGAAATCATAACCGAGCCCGGTAGTCCGGCCCTGTCCTCTTTTACCTTGGCGTCAATGGCTTCCTTGTCGGCCGCGTCCCGCTTGCCCTGTTCCACTTCCAGGGCCAGGTCGGCATAGGGGATGCCGAATTGATCAAAACAGGTGATGTCGGCATATTTGATATAGGCCTTGTGGATGGCGATTTCCGCCACGCCCACCCGGTCCTGTTCACCGGTGCCGATACCGGTGGTGCAGCCGTCCTTGACATAGAGCACCGAGTTCGAGGTGACACCATGCTCTACGGCCCAGCCGAAGATCATATCATCCAGCTCTCGCTGGGTTGGCTGCCGCTCACAGGAGTATTCTTTTCCCTTCCAGGTGGCTGTTGCCGGTTTCAGGTCAGCCGGGGAACGGATGGAGTTGACGGCCGATTGCTGAACAATAATGCCGCCGTCGATGAGTGATTTGAAATCGACAAAGCGGAATTTTTCAAAATCGGCCAGCCGGTTGATGCCGTCCATGCGGATGACCCGCAGGTTTTTCGCCCTGGCGAGTATTTCCAGGGTGCCCTCTTCAAAGTCAGGGGCGCAGACAACTTCAAGATAGTTTTGGCTCATCAGTTCAGCGGTGTCCCTGTCCACCGGCCTGCTCATAACCACGGCCCCGCCAAAGGCGGCAATCCGGTCGGTACGGTTGGCCCTGTTATAGGCGTCGGCCAGGGTATCACCGATGGCGGCGCCGCAGGGGTTGTTGTGCTTGAGGATGACGGCGGCCGGTTTATCGACCAGGTATTTAATGATATTAAGGCCGTTATCCACATCGGTCAGGTTGATTTTTCCCGGATGTTTGCCCACCTGCAGCATGTCATCGACCGTGATGCCGGAAACCAGGGAGTTGCCCGGATCGATAAACTTGCAGTCACCGAGGACCAGGTTGCCGTTGACCAGTTCGTAGAGTGCGGCCTCCTGGTCCGGATTTTCACCGTAACGCAGGCCGCGCTCCTCCACGGTGCCGTCTCCGGTGGCTATGGCCCAGGTCCGTTTGCGGTACACCAGGGTCTGATCACCAAAGGAGATGGTCATTTCCATGGGAAAAGAATCACCGAGAATAGTTGTGTACATCTTTTTAATGTCGCTCATAAATCTGCTCCGTTGGTAGAGTTGTTCAGGCCATGTATTGATACTTGTTACGAGTTCATCAAAGCAGGTAAACGCTGTTTTGCTCAGTGCATTTGAAATTCCCTGTCCCAATCCTTGCATACCGGATCAAGGCCCTTGCTGACGATAACCCGGCAGACCTCATCTATGGTTCGATGATCACCGACCGAGAACTGTTCACCTTCATGATTGTCCGATGAATAGCCTCCCGGATCCGTACAGGAACCGGCGGAATACCTGGTGGGTGCCAGACCCAGCATGCCGTCCCGGAACCTGGCCTCCTCGCGGGTGGAGAGGATCAGGCCCACGTCCGGATCAAAGATACGCAGGGCAAACATGAGCTGGCTCAGATTCTTTTCCGAGACCTGAACCAGCGGTTCAAATGCTCCGGCAGCGGGCCTGAGCCGGGGAAAACTGACGGTAAAGTTTGTCTGCCAGAACTGTTTTCTCAGCCAGGAGAGATGGGTGCCCAGGGCCAGTCCTTCGGCCCGCCAGTCGGCCAGGCCGAGCAGGGAACCAATCCCTATCTCGCGCATTCCGGCGGCAGCGGCCCGGGCCGGGGTGGCAA
>JALVAI010000332.1 GCA_027011235.1 Desulfobulbaceae bacterium | reverse complement strand
TATGAGGGCAGCCCCAGGACGGGGGCCCAGAACGGTGACTTCAGCCGCCCATGCCAGGCCATCATCACGTTTTCAAGCACCGACATCTCGGGCAATAGCTGGATATTCTGAAAGGTACGGGCAATGCCGAGCCGGTTGATCCGGTTGGGCTTCAGGCCGACCAGTTCAACCGGGCCATCGGCCTGCAGGGTAATTGAGCCGCTGCTGGGCCGGAGACGCCCGGTCAGCATGTTGAAAACCGTTGTTTTACCGGCGCCGTTGGGACCGATCAGGCCGACCAGCTCACCTTGTTCAAGGCTGAGGTCAAAGTTATCCACTGCGGTCAGGCCGCCAAAACGCATGGTCAGGTTTCTGGTCTTGAGCAGGGGCTTCATCAGATACTCTTTGCCCCCTTGCGTTTACCTGAAAACAGGCCCAGAAACCACTGCCAGGAAAATTCTTTTCTGCCCATGATTCCCTCGCGCCAGAACAGCATGGCGGCGATCAGAATAATGGCAAAGATTACCATCCGCATCCCTGGAATGCCGGGAATGGTGAACCAGCCAAAGACATTGGTCGGCTCCTCGACAGCCCGGAGCAGCTCGGAGCCCCAGGTAAAGGCAATGGCGGCAATAACCGAGCCGGTCAGGGACCCAAGACCGCCAAGGACGATAATAATGAGCAGGTTAAAGGTCAGAAAAAAGGTGAACAGCATCGGGCTGATGGTGGTGATCAGGTGCGCCAGCATGGCCCCGGCCATGCCCTCGAAAAAGGCGGCCAGGGTAAAGGCCAGCAGCTTGTGCCGAAAGCTGTTGATGCCCATGGACTCGGCCGCCAGTTCGTTTTCGCGGATGGCCTTAAGTGCCCGCCCATAGGACGAGTTGACCAGCCGGACAATGACAAACAGGGTGAGCAGGGCCAGTCCCCAGGTCCAGCGCAGGTCGGTATACATGGCGATCCCCTTGAGTCCCAGAGGGCCATTGGTCACGGTCTGCATATTGTTGGCCACCACCCGGATTACCTCGCCAAAACCCAGGGTGACGATGGCCAGGTAATCACCCCGGACCCGAAAGACCGGAAAGCCCATCAACAGGGCAAAGACCGCCGCCGTCAGGCCGCCGATGATGATCGCCGGCAGAAAAGGGACACAGACATGGGCCAGCCATGGCACGCAGGGATCGATGATGAAATTCATCTCCTTTTCCAGGGGCGTCATGGTCATCAACGCGGCGCTGTAGGCCCCAAGGGCGACAAAGGCGTTGGGTTCCAGGGAGAACTGGCCGGTAATACCGTTGATCAGGTTATAGGAAACGGCCAGGGTGATATAAATGGCCACCATGTTGAGAATCCTGATCTGATACTCGTCGGCAAAACGGCTGGCAAGAAAGAGCGCACCACAGAGCAGGCCGACCGCAATCAGGGTGAGGATGGTGTTGCGGCGCCGATTGCCCGTCGACCAGCGCTGTTTGGCCCGGATGAACCTGATATCGTCTTTCATTCCGGCAGGTCCTCTCCCATGATACCGGTGGGGCGAAAGATCAGGACCAGGATGAGGAGCAGAAAGGCAAAGGCATCCCGGTAACCGGAGAGTTCGGGCCAGAAGGCAACCAGCATGATTTCCGTGATACCGAGAATAAAGCCTCCCAGCACGGCGCCAAAGACATTGCCGATACCGCCAAGCACGGCAGCGACAAAGGCCTTCAGCCCTGGAATAATCCCCATCAGGGGTTCAATCTGTGGATACTTCATGGCCCAGAGAATCCCGCCAATGGCGGCCAGGGCGGAGCCGAAACCAAAGGTGAAGGCGATCACCCGGTTCAGGTCAATCCCCATCAGCGGCACGGTATGCATATCCTTGGAGACGGCCCGCATGGCCATGCCCATCCGCGTCTTGTAGACAACAACATAGACAATAACAAGCAAACCAAGGGTGATAAGGATGGTATAAACGGTCAGGCTGAGCACTGTAATGCCCCCGAAATGCCAGAT
>JALVAI010000331.1 GCA_027011235.1 Desulfobulbaceae bacterium | reverse complement strand
GTATATACAAAGAGGCCTGTTCCAGCAGGTACCAGGAGGCGGTCAGGCTGTGTATGAAAAAAGATATCATGGAGTCCTCAACAGATTTTATTTTATATGAAAATAACCCACGAAGTGATGCCGGTTTATTTGTCTTCCCGCAGGTGTTCCAGTGCAAGATGAATGAGTTCACCGACATGGGCATCATCCAGTCGGTAATAGAGGACCGGACCTTCCCTGCGATTGGCAACCAGATGTAGTTGCCGCAGGAGGCGCAACTGATGGCTGACGGCGGATTCGGTCACTCCGAGAAACCGGGCCAGGTCGCATACGCACATCTCTTCGTCCTTCAGTGCCCACAAAAGTCGTAGCCGATTGGGATCGCCCATGGCCTTGAACAGGGCCGCCAACTGTTCGTTCTCTTTTGAGGCAAGCGCCTGTTCATGGGCATTGTCGATCCGGTCCTGATGAATGCATCGGCAACTGCATTGTTCGTGCTGAGGTAGTATCATGGTTGGTTTGTGTTTTATTATCTGAACATTTATTCATATAATAAAACACTTGTTGTGTCCTGTCAATTATTCATTGGAATATATGATTTCCGCTGGGTTTGTTATCCTTCTGTATTGTGGTGATAAATTAAAAGTCGGTCGTTACAGGAATGAAAAACTTGCCGGAACAGCTGGAAAAATGCGGGTTGGACTGCGGAGGTTCTCTCTTTTGCCGCTGGATAGAGTACCATCTGTTCTGTGTGTTACGCGGGATGCGTTGCGAGCGGGAGAGCTGATAATGACAAGGACTGTCTTCAAACGGGAGGGTGATAATGATCATCCACTTCAAAGACCGTTCTCTGTGGAGTTGTGGGTTGCTGGTATTCAGGCGATTTTTCTTTCCAGGTTCAGTAAAAATTCTTTTTTCTTCAATCCACCCGCATAACCCGTCAGTTTGCCGGATTTTCCTATTACCCGATGACAGGGAACCACAATGGCAATGGGATTGAGTCCATTTGCCCTGCCCACAGCTCTGACAGCTTTTGGATTACCTATTGCTCGTGCCTGTTGCAGGTAGGAACGGGTCTCACCGTAGGGTATGGTCAGGAGAAACTGCCATGTTTTACATTGGAACTCCGTGCCGGTAAAGGTAATCGGCAGATTAAATGTTGTGCGCTTGCGCGCAAAATATTGTCGCAGTTGTTCCGCTGCCTGTTGGATAATTAGATTGGGTGCAAAGATAATCTCATCGTCTGGGTCTGCCGCGCTCTGCCGGTTATCCGAAAAGCTGATGGCCCGTAAGTATCTGTTATCGGCCAAGATATATATCCTGCCTATGGGGGAGGATATCTTCCAGCAGTAAGTTTTTATGTTTTTCATCGTCCGTAAGCCATTGTGAAAAAACCATTGTGAAAATTTTGTCACTCAACAGGTGTATTTCTGCTTTGTAGAAAAGTTTCTGTTTTTTTCAGGACAAGTGTTTCGCCAACCTTGAGAATTATAAACTGGCCCTGTGGCAGGTTTTCATAATGCATTGCCTCTTTGAGTAATTCAGGGGGCTCAAAAAATGGTTCATGGGTCAGCTGAAAAGTTCCCCAATGGATGGCGATTGATTTTTCCGCTTTAATATCTTTATGAATCAAGACTGCCTGGGCAGGGTCCACGTGCTGGGACGACATGAAATACCTTGGGCCATAAGCGCCAATTGGAATAAAAGATAGCTGGTATGGCCCTGTACGGCGGCCTATTTCCCTGAATAATTCTTCGTCATATGCGGTATCACCACCAAACCAGGAATTAAACCCTACAATCTTGACAGTCCATGATCCCCACAGGCTCTTATTGGTATCCCACGGCCTTCTTTTTGACCAATGAACACTGGGTGTAAACGTCACGTGGACATCATCAGAAAATTGATGTGATTGCCACCAGTCAAGTTCGACCACCTTATCAGAATGAATACCCTGTCTCTCAAACCAGGTTTTCAAACCAAGAGGCA
>JALVAI010000330.1 GCA_027011235.1 Desulfobulbaceae bacterium | reverse complement strand
AACCTTCTTCAGAATCGCCCTGCGGTCCTAAATGGCTGAATAATATGATGTCAAAGAACAATATAGCGGCAACAACTCCGCCTCCGCCAGGATAATGGCAGACTTATGAAACTCTAAACTTCAGTCACATAGTGATAGTCCTTTAAAAAACATGGCTTAGCTTTGTGGGTAATCAAATTTTGAAAAAGCTCGCAACGCCTCGACCGCACAAGGTTTTTGGTATAAAAAATATCGAAAATGGTAGTGCAACAACGTAGGCACACGCGAAAAAATGCCACCCTTGTCAGGCCGCGCTATACCAGGCTTTGCGACGAGGTGCTGGTTTCAGGCCGAAAACCCAGGATAGGAACACTTACGGGTGACTTGAACCCCATTAGTTCATGCCCATGCCGGGCGTACACAATACGCTGCAGTGGACCGGCGGGCACGGCGGTTTTTCGAACTCCATCCTTGTTGCCAATATCACAGGCAATTCAAAGCTACTTGCTGTAAATCCCGCTTGCCCCTGAGCTTGGTCGTTATGCCCTGTAATTAGAGGATGCTCTTCATTATTTCATTGTTTTTTATTATGGTAGTCGTTATAATATAATTCATGATAGCGTCGTTCAAAAATGCTGGTACAGAGGATATTTTTGATGGTATAGCATCGAAAGTTGCCAGAAAGTGCTGCCCGAAATCACTTTGGCCGGTCGCCAGACGAAAGATGGATCAAATCAACAGGGTTCGAGAGTTAAAGGAACTCAATGTTCCACCAGGAAACCGGCTTGAGCGTTTAAAAGGTGACCGAGACAATCAATTTAGCATCAGAAT
Source organism: Desulfobulbaceae bacterium (assembly GCA_027011235.1). Classification (GTDB taxonomy): domain Bacteria; phylum Desulfobacterota; class Desulfobulbia; order Desulfobulbales; family Desulfobulbaceae; genus DRLX01. The sequence continues at coordinate 1,163 of JALVAI010000330.1, read as the reverse complement.
CAACCAGCAATACAGAATTTGCTTTGTGTGGGAGAAAGGTCATGTCTATGAAGTCGAAATCGTTGACTACCACAAATAATGCCATTGGCAGGAGGCTTCCCAAAAAGCGTCCACCTACTCATCCTGGTGAAATGCTTTTCGAGGAATTTATCAAGCCCCTTAAACTTACCCAGACGGAAGTTGCACACCGGCTGGGTATTTCATATCCACGTCTTAACGAAATCATCAAAGGACGGCGTCGTGTTACACCCGATACTGCATTAAGATTATCTCGAGTAATAGGTATGTCTGCAGATTTTTGGTTAGGCTTACAGCAAGACTGGGATCTATGGAATGCTATGAATAGCCCTGAGTCAAAACAAATTCTTAAATTGAAGCCCATCAGCTGGGATAGAGAAAAAGTAGCATAATCGGGTAGCCGGGGGTTTTTCTCCCCCAGCCCCCACAGCACCCCACATGCGGGTCCGCACGGGGCACTTCATCAAGGTCACCGGGCCGTAGCCGGGTGGGTGTATCTTCACCCACTGTTCCTTGACAGAAATCAACCCTTCGCTGTACAGCCATCTATTGGTCATGCCGGCCTGTGTCGTCAGGGTTCTGGACAAATGCCATGGTCCCTTGCGGCTGAGCGCGGTGAGGATGGCCTCTCTTCCGGATGTTCCCAGCTTGAGAAGATTGCAGACCCTGGTACGGGTATAGCGCCACTGTTTCCAGTAACACATCCGTATTCTGCGCCGAAGCCATTCGTCTATTTCAGGGATCGGCCGGTAATACTCCGAGATCCCGTAACAGTTCATCCAGCCCCGCACATATTCCGCCAGTTTCTTATACCGGTAATCCCATAGAAACGAAGCAACTCCTTACGGTCAACAGACGAATTTGCCTCTTGAACTCCCGGAACGATGTCGTTTCACCTGCCGGACACCGTCTATGCCGGGTGCGCCCTTGTTTGCACGAACCCGCTTCCACGCTTCCCCGATATTCTCGGGAGAGAGGATATGTTCCAGTAGTTGATGATTTGAGGCCGGTTCTTCCATTCCGCGCCTGAACGATACTCCTCCGGTCGGATTCAGTGTATGTTCAGAGCCCATGGATACCTCTCCTCTCCTTGATGTTTGGCCCTTCACCGTGTCCGGGGCATTACCCCCGGCGTTTGGCTATCC
>JALVAI010000329.1 GCA_027011235.1 Desulfobulbaceae bacterium | reverse complement strand
CATGGCGACTTTTTTATCTGGCTGTGCGGGCTGGTTGTGCTGCTCATTGGTGCAGCAGCTGACAGGGTAAAAGTGACCGAGAGACTAAACATCCCTGTCCGCTTTAGATAATAATATAAAATATATTTACAAAAAATAATTAGTTACAATAAAACATCGTAACTTCTCAATAACTGATGGTAAGTTGCTGCTAATTATATGGATTCCGGCCAACAACCTGCCGGAATAACCCAGTTGCAGGCAATTCAGAGCGTCATCCCCGCAGTCTGTTGGGCGGGGATCCAGACTTATATCACCACTTATTGAGAAGTTACAAAACATCCAATCATCGAGGAGATCCTGTCATGGCCAGTTACCCTGGAAAGAAACAAAGGCTGCCGGCAAAAGAAAAATTGCTCGGCAAAAAAATATTGTTCCTTGTACTCATTTTGTTCCTTGTTAACGGCCTTATGCCGGGCATTGGGTTGTCAGCCTTTGTAGACAAAAGTAATCCATACGAAATTCATCTGCAGAGCATCACATTTATGGCAAAAGGGCATGCCTTCACAGCCGGTTCATCCACAAGAAAGTATACCTTTACCAGTACGGCCATATTTAAATACACCTACAAAGGCAAAGATGATGGCGCCGACGTTGTCGACTTCAGGCATGAAGCGACCTGGTCGGGCAATACGCATCAGCTTTCCGTTCATTCAACGGAAAAGCACGGATACTACTTTGACCTTGTCTATCGGTGCGGCAAACTTGATCCTCTGCTTGCCCCTGACCCGCCACAATGCCAGGAAATTTCCCGAAAGTCGAACTGGTCAGGTGCGCTCACTGATGCATGGCCCAGCTACAGCGAGGTTCCACAAAGGTTGTATAAGGCGGTTGTGGTGCGGACCTCACTGGTCTATGAGGCCATGGCCAAGTCAATGGAACCAGTGGCGCCCGCGGGTGACATCAAGAGCCCGCCCGGTTCGGTTTTGTTGCAGGCTCGGGTGGCCGACGACCTGGTGCCGGAACCTAAAACCCCTGTATTTTTTATTATTGAAAGCAAGGATGGAAAACCTGCAAAAACACTCTCAGGAGAGGAGATTCACCAGGTGACTGCCAGGTTTATCAACGGTATTACAGCATTTAAAACGATTACTGGACTTGCGCCAGGTGTTTACAGTTTTCACCCGAAATCCGTGTCGAGCGGATTTGACGGGCCAAAAGTGTATTTCAATGTCGTTGCGAAAGGTGGTTCCGGTAAACGACCATACATAGTGAACCCCGCAGAGAAAGAGAAGTTTAAAGCAGGGGACAAGGTATACATCAATGCCCTTTTCTCCCAGGAAAAAGGCAGCGCCTATTTCGATTACCAGATGAAAAAAGGCGAATTCAAACCCTTTGCCCACGATATTAGCCCAATACATAATTCCATGGCCGATATCCGGCGGGTGTTTCCTGAAAATCATGTCTACCGGGTGCGGGTGGCTGTAAATAACCAGGCATTCGACCTAGGTAACCCTGTCTGGAGTAAATGGCGATATTTTACAATCGGGGAAAACTTCATACCTGGTTTCAAACGGGGACTTGCTATTATCTCCCCGACTTTTGGCAAAACTTACACGAACAGTATCCCGATCAAGGTTGTGCTTCCAAAAAAATTGGACAAAAAAACAACCATGACCCTGAACTGGATATGGGGGTATTCCGCCCCTTCCGCCCCGGCCGGACAAGTGCCGGAAGCAAGTGTACTGCCAACGAGATTTTACAGCCAGACAATTACCGTCAAGCCGGGAGTTGATTATGCCGAGAGCACAATGTCGGTATCAGAACTCAAGCAGTACAGGGACAGTTATTACCCGAACCTTAAAAACAAGACAGGAGCCTATCAACTGGAGGCCGTCCTGAAAACAGAGCAGGGGATTACCAAAGCACAGACCTGGGGTCCATTTACTATTGGTGTTCTTGGAGAAGCGGTCACTGATCAACAGGGAAAAAAATCAGGCA
>JALVAI010000328.1 GCA_027011235.1 Desulfobulbaceae bacterium | reverse complement strand
TATTTATGAGTTCAGGAAGGTCAGGCACATCGACATGAAGGCCGTTACCCGCCTGATTGTGGTTGATACCCGCCGACCGGGCCGCATCGGCCGTCTGCAGGAATGCCTTGACAACCCCGGCCTTGAGCTGCACCTCTACGACCATCATCCCGACAGCCCCGGTGACATGCGGGGGACGGTCGAGCATATTGAACCGGTCGGCTCCACAACCACTATCTTTGGCAGAATATTCCAGGAACGCGGAATCGAACCAACCGGAGAAGAAGCCACGCTCATGGCCCTTGGCATCTATGAGGACACCGGCTGTTTTCTCCACTCGACCACCACTGCCCAGGACATGGAAACAGCGGCCCGGCTTCTCCGATTGCAGGCCAACCTGGACGTGGTGACCCAGTTTGTTTCCCATGACTTGAGCGGTGATCAAATCGGTCTGCTTGGCAAGCTGCTCAAACAGGCGCAAACCTACAGTATCAATTCGGTTGAGGTGGTCATCGTCAAGCTGACCCTTCCCGAATATGTCGATGATTTTGCCGTTCTTCTCCGCAGGCTCATGGTCATGGAAAATATCAATGTCCTGTTCGGGCTTATCTGTATGGGTGAGCGCATGTACCTGATAGCGCGCAGCCGGGTGCCGGAAGTCAATGTCGGCCGGATCGCCCGCGAATTCGGTGGTGGCGGTCATGCCTCGGCCGCATCGGCGACCATTAAGGACATGACCCTGTTTGAAGCCGAAGAAAAACTGATCTCCCTGCTGCATGCGCAGATCAAGCCAAAGGCAATCGCCGGTGAAATCATGTCCTCCCCGGTCCTGACCGTACCGCCCGATACCACCATCAACGAGGCCAACTCCCTGTTGACAAGGTACAACATAACAGTCCTGCCGGTGGTCAGCCATTCCCCGGCGGCTGCCAGGGACGGATGGCCAACTGGCCTTATGGGCATGATTTCACGCCGGGTGGTGGAAAAGGCGATTTTCCATAAACTGGGGCACCTGCCGGTATCCGAATACATGACCACCGGAATCGCCACCCTGCCGACCACCGCAACCCTGGGTGATATTCAGGAACTTATTATTGAACACCGGCAACGCCTCATCCCCATTATGGAAGGCGAGAACCTTGTCGGCGTCATTACCCGCACCGACCTGCTCAACCTGCTGATTGGCGACCCGGCCCATATGCCAAAAAACCTCCTCCAGGAGGATGAGCATCCTTCCGTTGCCGGCAGCCGCAATCTCAGCTCCCTTATCACTGATAACCTGAACAGGGAGATGGTCCTGCTGCTGCGCAGTGTCGGGGAAACGGCAGAGGAACTCGGTTATGATGCCTTTGTCGTTGGCGGCTTTGTCCGTGATCTGCTCCTGCATATTAAAAACCTGGACATTGATATCGTTATCGAGGGGGATGGTATCCGCTTTGCCAAAGAACTGGCACAAAGAATGGGTGGAACCGTCCGCACCCACGAAAAATTCGGAACAGCAACCGTTCTCCTGCCGGATGAGCGTAAAATAGACGTGGCCACCGCCCGCCTGGAGTACTACGAATATCCCGCCGCCATGCCGACGGTGGAACTTTCCTCGATCAAGCTGGATCTGTTCCGGCGTGATTTCACCATCAATGCCATGGCCATCCATCTCAATCCGTCACGATTCGGCACTCTGGTGGATTTTTTCAACAGCCAGAACGACCTGAAGGAACGAAGGATCAGAGTATTGCACAACTTAAGCTTTGTAGAAGATCCCACCCGCATCTTCCGCGCCATCCGTTTTGAACAGCGGCTGGACTTCCGCATCACCCCGCATACGGAAAAACTGATAAAAAATGCCGTCCGCATGAACCTGTTCAACCGCTTTTCCGGGCCCCGCTTTTTCGGTGAACTCAAGCAGATTCTCAGCGCTGATAATCCTCTGCCCGCCCTGCGGCGGATGAACGAATTCTCCCTGTTTCCCTTTCTTTGGCCGGACCTGCGGCCCAATTGCAAAATCGA
>JALVAI010000327.1 GCA_027011235.1 Desulfobulbaceae bacterium | reverse complement strand
TGGCTAAGTAAAAACACAGATATACAAGGAGTAGTGTTCTGTGGCGGGTCTTGACTATACATGTAGTATGTCGAGAATCGCCACAGGACACACGACGCAGTAGATCGAAGTTTTTACGACGCCATCACAGCTACGACTATCAGCAGCCAAAAGCCTTTTGCAGATTCGGTACAACCTGTTTTTTCCGGCTCATCATGCCGGGAACCCACATGGAATCACCGTCCATCTTGGCACCAAATGCGCCTTCAATGATGGAAGGATCATCGGAAAGAACCAGCAGGTCGGTACCCTCTTTGACAACATCTGTCAGCATTAACAAAATGGTGTGATGGCCACCGGCTGCTTTCTGCTCTTTCATGGCATTCAGCAAATCATCACGAATATCGGCAACCTGCTCCAGAGTTGCCAGCTCCAGCTGCCCGCAACCAACCTTGTTGCCGTTCATATCGAAATCCTTATAATCACGATTGAGCAGGTCCTTGGCAGGTACACCATCAACAGAGCTCTTTGCCTTCAGCATATCCATAAACAGCTCGTCGGTATCGCTGACCCCTGCGATTTCCTTGAGTTCGGCCACGGCTTTCTTGTCTTCATCGGTACAGGTGGGCGACTTGAAATTAACCGTATCGCTCAAGATAGCGGACAGCATCAGGCCGGCGACTTTGCCGTCTATGCTTACACCGGAAATATCATACAACTGTTTGAGGACTGTTCCCGTACAGCCAACCGGTTTGACACAGCAGAAAATCGGATTGTTGGTCGTTACATCACCAATTTTATGATGGTCGATAATGGCAACCACGTTATTGGCATCAAGGTTATCCGGGGCCTGGTTCAGGTCGCTGTGATCAACCAGGGCGATTGTTTTGCCGGTTGCATCGGTCATAATTTCAGGGGCGCTGACGCCAAAACGCTCCAGGACCGTAACGGTCTCGGGATTCATCTCACCCTGCATGGCAGGAATCGCGTCTTCTCCCTGGGCCTTCAGCAGGGCGGCATAGGCGATGGCAGCGGTTACAGAATCGGTATCCGGATTTTTGTGGCCAGTTACATACACAGACATTGGTTACTCCTCCTTAAATCGGTTGTTATAGACTGCAGTGGGGTGCGGTCATCCTTACAATAGTAACTCGGGAAGCCCGATATTGAGTAAAACGTCAAAACTTTAGCTCGTTCCTCACGGAGCGTCAAGGAGAAAACGATGAGAAGATCATTAGGATAAGTTAATCTTAACAAGATATTAAAGAACAATGATTACCTGCCCATCTGTTTATCCGAAAATAGTCCACCTCGCTGTGTCCTTTCGGACTATTTTCATCATTCGTTATGGCTGCAGGGACACTAAAATATGGTCCAGCTGTGCTGGTTTTTCTGCAAATATTCATTTTTCTTTTTTCATTGCTACCGCTTTCTGCTACATTAGAATACCATGATATACATGGAACTCGGTGATTTTGTCTCTTTCATTGCCGTTTTCGTACCTGTCCACCCCATATTGATTTCTGCACACAGTTTATGATCGACCTGGAACGGCCCGAGCCGGAACCTGCCAATCGCGCCCCAAAAAGCTCTCTGGTCCCGATTACCCTGATCAGCCTTTTCCTCTGCACCGCTCTTGCCTGTCTGTGGCTCTTCCTGGCGCCATCCAGCCCTTTAAAAAATCGGGCTACCCGGCACAAACAACGGCAACAGACGGTCCAGACCACGGGCGAATCAACCGCCTCCTCCCTGCCCGCCCAACAGGCGAATTCTCCAGACAAGGAGCATGCAACCGGCAACCTTGCCTCATCCCCGACAATCGACAACCAGGAGTTACCAACCGGCAAGACAGGATCAGCAATGGAGGCAGCCAAAGACAAAGACCAGCGATGCAAGGCACTGGCAGCGAGGCTGCACGGCTTCTTCAGTCTCCTGGACAGGGAAGAATATTTTCAGCAATTCCATGTTGGACTACCCGCGCAGCAATATTTTCTCGAGCTGGCAAAAAAACTGCTCAACAATCCACCTGTTGTTTCCAGGGAAACAGACGATCTCTACACCATGCTGAAAAACATGGCCCATTTCTTCAGGGTGATCGGCGGCAGGAACATCACCATTATCAAGACCATTCTTGATCGAGAGAGGGCCACTGTGGAGGATATTGCCGCCGATCTGTACCAGTGGACGACAGGGCCGGAATGTGACGAACCCGAATTTTCCCTGCGCGTATCCATTGATCAGCTTTACCAGTATGCCGGTTTTTTCCTCAACTCCATAAGCGGTCGCTCCTACCTCTTTCGCCGGGACTCACGTTCCCGTCTGCTGGTCAACTACTACTCCATTCTGTTGGTCGATGAGGCCAACAAAGAGGGAAACAACCGATACGGTATTGATCTGCGCCCGCTGATCCCACGTACCATCGATGAAATCGAACATTCGGACCAGCTGATTTATAAAGAACGATATCTCGACACCCTTTACGGGCTACTCGAGAAGTACCCGGCCAAAACAAAGATCAGCAAGGGCGACCTGGCAAAGGAACCAGAGATGAAATGGAAGAGAGCCGACACTCCCGTGGTCGGAGTCGGCTCTCTGCATCAGGGATAGGCAAGCGAGGCCCGGTGGGCTCCTCTGCCATCCCTGTCCCCGGGAAAATCCCTGCTTTCCCTGGAATTGTTAGAAAAAATCTTTGTTTGTTGTCTGTTAATCCCGATTACCGCCAAAGAAGCGCAGCAGCATAAGGAAGAGATTGATAAAATCCAGATAAAGGGCCAGGGCGCCGATAATCGCCCCTTTCCTGATGGCTCCCTCACCCTGCTCCATGATTCCCTGCTCGCCCATCTGTTTAATTTTCTGGACATCCCAGGCGGTCAATCCAACGAAGACCAGAACCCCGATCACGGAAATCGCCCAGTAGAGGCTGGAACTCTTCAGGAAAAAATTCACTACCGAGGCAATGAGTATACCGATCAGGCCCATGAACATAAAGGAGCCCATTCCGGACAGGTCACGTCTGGTTACCATGCCGTACACGGCCATTGCCCCGAACATGCCGGCGGTGATAAGAAAGGTGCCGCCGATGGAGGCCCGGGTATAGGCAAGAAAAACAGTCGACAGGGTCAGGCCGTTTAAGATGGAGTACCCCAGAAACAGGCCGGTCGCGGTACCGGCCTGGATTTTTTCAATGCGGGCGGAAAGGTAAAAAACCAGGCCCAGTTCGACCAGCATCAGGACCATGAACAGGGGGCTGGCGGCAATGGTCAGGGCCAGGCCGGTACTGGCGGTAAAAAAGGCTATGATTCCGGTAAGGCCAAGACCTATGGCCATCCAGTTAAACACCTTGGCCAGAAAAATGGTGGATGCCTCCTGGCGGGCCCGGGTTATGGTTACCGGCGTACTCTCATATTGTGCTTCCATAAAAACTCTCCTCAAAGAAAAAAACGTCACCGGCCCGGCTTATTCCACCTCTGACCGGAAATTGAACTTCCCCCTGCTGTCTTCTCCAGTGGCAAACAGGGGCTGATTGTCTTATATTGTAATCAATCTATTCCGGAAGGCAACCCAAACATAATCAAGTGGCATGGTAAAATTGCGACCCATGATCTCCCTGCCCGGATAACCTCTCGGGCATACTGACCAGGCAGCCAAAACAGGATAAAAAAATAAAAAAAATGAAAAAATGAAAATTGCAATAAGCGGTAAAGGCGGAGTCGGCAAGACTACCATTATGGCCCTGCTGGCCGGGGAACTCAGGAAACAGGGCCGGGAAGTGCTCGTGATCGATGCCGATCCAAGCCCGCACATGGCCGAGACTCTGGGGTTTAAAGATGCGGAAAAGGCCCGGCCCATTGCCGACATGACCAGACTGCTCGCCGAGCGGGCCGGTAAAACGGAAGGATCGCCATTCTACAACCTCAACCCCGAGGTCAATGATCTGCTCAGGGACTTCATGATTAAGCATGACGGACTGCGGCTCATGGTGCTGGGCGCTGTTCAGGTGGCTGAGGGGGGCTGCGCCTGCCCGGAAAACCATGTCTTGAAAAAAATGTTGAAAAAAATGCTCCTTGCCCCCAACGAGGTCGTGCTTCTTGATATGGAGGCCGGAGTTGAACACCTCGGTCGGGGCACAGTGGCAGGTGTGGACCACCTGCTCATTGTGGTTATTCCCTCGCGCTCGTCCATCCGCACGGCCCTGAAAATCAAAAAAATGGCCGATGACGTCCGCATTCCCAATATTTCGTTCATCGCCAACCTGGTCCGGGATGAAGACGACAGAGAATTTCTCATGACGGCCCTGCCAGAGGCACCAATCGCCTTTTTTCCTGATTCTCGTGAAATTCGGAATGCTGAGCGCAAAGAAACGGCCATTACTGAAATAGAGAGTGAGCTGGAAGGAGCGCCGCAACAAATATTGCGCAAAATCTTCCAGGACAAAAAGTAACAAAAGACCGCCCGTTTCACCCCCGGATGCCTGTAGTCAATACGCGCCCTTGCCGCTGAACATACAGATAATGGTCTTAAATATGATTTTCAGGTCAGTACGCAGGGAGTAATTAAGAACATACCAGTCGTCCAGATCCACCCGCTCCTGATAATCGTTCATGTCATTGCGCTTCATCACCTGCCAGGGACCGGTGATGCCCGGTTTCATGGACACATAACGACCGGCGCTCTTGTCGCCGTTTCCCTTGTAATATTTTTCCAGCTCACGGCCGACAATGGGACGGGCCCCGACCACGCTCATTTCTCCTTTCAGGACGTTGATGAACTGGGGCAACTCGTCCAGGCTGGTTTTGCGTAAAAAACGCCCCACCCGGGTTATACGGGGGTCATGCTTTAATTTGTAATTTTTCTTCCATTCCGCTGCCAGCTTCGGATCTTCTTGCAACAATTTTTCCAGTTGTTTGTCGGCATCCACAACCATGGTTCTAAACTTCAGACAGTCAAACTCACGACCGGTGGCCATGATTCTTTTGTGCCGATAGAGAACCGGTCCCCGGCTGTCGAGCTTGATGGCCAGGGCGATCAGCAACAGAAGAGGGCTGCCAAAGATGAGGACAAGAGAGGAAAAGATGACATCAAAGGTCCGCTTCCAGTCCGAGGTAGGATTAAAACTCAACACCAGCATATCGCCCAGGGATTGAATTTCCGCATGGTGCAGGCCAAATATGTAGAGGTCCGGCACCAGAAATATCTGGGCGCCCAGGTCCCGGCATTCCCGTAATATCTGGAAAATCTTCCTCTCCGCCCGCATGGGCAGGGCGATATAGACATAATCGATATCGTTGTTTTCCAGGTATCCGCGCACGTCCGCTATTTTGCCGAGAAGAGGCTTTTCAATTCTATCCAACTCCTGTCGTAGTTCCACCTTATCATCAAAAAATCCCACAACTTCAATCCCGGCCCAGGGAATCTGTTCCAGATAGGCCGCCATACGGGTTCCAAGGTCTCCAGCCCCGACAATGACCGCATGCCTGATATTCTTGCCCTGGGCCCTGTAATGGCGCAACAGTTTACGGACAACAAGATGGGCAGAAAAGATAAGAAAAGGCGTTGAAAACGACCAGATTATAAAGACCACCCGGGAATAGGCCTCGGATATTTTAAAGATGAAAAAATAAAACAAGACACATCCGATTACAACGGCCCATGCCCGGACAATAACGAAAAACTCCCGGTAGAATTTCCAGCCGCGCCAGGAGCGATAGAGCTGGAAATACTGGAAGCTGATAAAGGAAACGACAAACACAACCAGCTCAAGCCAGTTGTAATACTGATTCCATGGCACCCGATACAAATGGACAAGGAGCCAGAGAAAAGCACAGACAAGGGAACAGTCCAGTATGTGGAGAATCCGGTAAATCAGCGAACTGCGCTCACGCAGGTTCCAGGATAAAACAGGTGACATAAGGGGTTCTTACTTAAACGGTTCAGGGGAACCGGAAAAACAACAGGCAGAAAATGAGAAAAAACACAGGAGAAACACCGGGTCTAAAGACGCGATAGAGAATCTTGTCATTGTCAGGCCTCCCGTGTCCACCAATCGGAATTCATGCTCAGCCTCCGGGCAAGGGATGTTGGCAGCCATGCATACCTTTTTCCCAACTGGTAGCTGATGAACTTTCCAGCTACCCGGAGAATGGCCTCAAACAGCAGATGTAGTTTTCTGTCCTGAATCAACATCGTTAACAGAGAAAGAACATATGCCCTGCCCGTACCGCCGGGACCACCATAGGCGGCAAGATGCTCCTGCTGGCAGGCATGAAATGCTCCGATATCAAAGTATCTCTTACAATCCTGTACAATGGAATAGTCATGGGAATGATAGACCATTGCCTCACTGACATAGGCTACACAATACCCGTTTCCAAGCATTTTTGCCACCGCAAGCGTATCCTCGCCAAAAAGCAAATGTTCGTCAAAACACCCCTGGGCCAGCAGGACATCCCGCTGATAGGCGGCAAAGGAGTTGGAGATAAAAATGGTTTTGAACCCATGTCTTTGCCGGGATTCAAAACAAAAGACATGAGACTCTGCTGGGTAATTAAACAAGCGGAGATGCCTGCCAAACACCGTTGCATTGTGGCAGGGAAGCTGTCTTCCATAGGATGCCGCAACCCGGTTTTTCCCAAGGGGCGCCACTAGACGGGAAAGTGCGTGCTCATCAGCAGGGACGGCATCCTGGGTCATGAAGACAAGAATATCCGTTGTTGCCATCCTTGCTGCCATACTCCTGGTGGCGCCATGATCAAAATCGTGTTTGCAGATTTCAACTATCCGGGCGCCATACCGGCGGGCAATGGCAATGGTGCTGTCTGTGGAGCCTGAATCAACCACAAGGACTTCCGCAGGACAAAGGGTCTGGGCCGCAAGCATGGTAAAAACATCTTCTAACCAGAAAGCTCCGTTCAGAGTAGGTATAATAACTGTGATGCGACCTCTACTGGAATCGTTTCCGCTCATAGACGCAGGCATCTCACCAGCAGGTATTTGAACAAAGCCCAGCAGATATAGGGTGAGGGATGTTTACGGTACAAAAGCAGTTCACTTTTTGCCGCCAAAAGACGTTGCTTAAACTCCATCTCCTTCCTTGCCCGCCAGCCCCGGCAATGAAACACCCGTATGTCCGGATTGTAAAGTAACCCATACCCGTATTTGCGCATACGAATACTGAGTTCAATGTCTTCCTTGTACAAAAAAAAATCCGGATCAAAATTCACA
>JALVAI010000326.1 GCA_027011235.1 Desulfobulbaceae bacterium | reverse complement strand
ACAGAACACTACTCCTCGGAGTCTACGCTTCGCTCCGCTTACCTGTATATCTGTGTTTTTACTTAGCCATCTTTAAGCATTGTCTGGACTTTTTACGAGTCATCACATATGTAAGGAGAGAAAATGGGTAGAACCGTTGCCGAAAAGATATTGGCCGCGCATCTTGTTGAAGGTGAGCTGAAAAAGGGTGAGGAGATAGGGCTGCGGATTGATCAGACCCTGACCCAGGATGCCACCGGGACCATGGCCTATCTGGAGTTCGAGGCCATTGGGATTCCGCGGGTAAAGACCGAGCTGTCGGTCAGCTATGTGGATCATAACCTGGTGCAGTCTGATTTCAAGAATGCTGATGATCATGTTTTCCTGCAGGGCGTGGCCAGAAAATTCGGTCTTTATTTTTCTCCGCCTGGCAACGGAATCTGCCATCAGGTACATCTGGAACGCTTCGGTGCCCCGGGCAAGACCCTGCTCGGTTCGGATTCGCATACACCCACCGGCGGCGGCCTTGGCATGCTGGCCATGGGCGCGGGCGGCCTGGATGTGGCCATGGCCATGGCAGGCAAGCCCTTTTATCTCATCATGCCGAAAATCTACGGCATCCGCCTGACCGGAAAACTGCAGCCCTGGGTCGCGGCCCGTGATGTACTGCTTGAGGTACTCAGGCAACTGACGGTCAAGGGCGGCGTCGGCTATATTATGGAATATTTCGGTCCCGGCCTTGAGAATCTGAGTGTTACCGACCGGGCCACCATCACCAATTTCGGCGCTGAGCTGGGTGCAACCACCTCGGTTTTTCCCTCGGATGAAAATACCAGAAAATTTCTCGCCGCCCAGGGCAGGGAAGATCAGTGGCAGGAACTTGTTGCCGATGAAGATGCCCGATACGACAAGGTGCTGGAGATAGACCTCGGCGCCCTGGAGCCGATGATCGCCTGTCCATCCTCGCCTGATAATGTGGTCAAGGTCAGCGAGGTGGCGGGCCGTCCCGTGGCCCAGGTGCTGGTCGGCTCCTGCACCAATTCCTCGCTGCGCGACCTGACCGCCGTGGCCACGATTTTAAAGGGACGCCAGACAAGCCGCGATGTCAGTTTCGAGGTCAATCCCGGCTCCCGCCAGGCCCTGGAAAACCTGACCGCCGCTGGCAACCTGCTGCCGCTTTTGCAGGCAGGCGCCAGGGTGCACCAGTCCGGCTGTCTCGGCTGTATCGGCATGGGCCAGGCCCCGCCCACCGGCATGATTTCCCTGCGCACCTTTTCCAGGAATTTTCCCGGTCGCAGCGGCAACCAGGGGGATAAGGTTTATCTCTGCAGCCCTGAGGTCGCCGTTGCCTCGGCGATTAAGGGGTGTATCACCGATCCCCGAGATCTGGGCGAATATCCTGATTTTACCCTGCCTGACACCTACCTGCCAGGAGATGAACGGATTGAACAGCCCTGGCCCGAAGATGCCGAGGTGGAAATCATCCGCGGTCCCAATATTGCTCCTTTCCCGGATTTTGCGCCCATGCCCGAGACCTGGAAGGGCAAGGTCATGCTCAAGGTGGGCGATAATATCACCACCGATCATATCATGCCTGCCGGCGCCAAGATTCTTCCCCTGCGCTCCAATATTCCGGCCATCAGTGAATATGTCTTTGCCTCCATTTCCGAATGTTTTGCCTGTGACATGAAGGAACTGACCTCGGCCGGCGGGTTCGGGGCCGTTGTCGGCGGCGATAATTACGGCCAGGGCTCAAGCCGGGAACATGCCGCCCTGGCACCCCGCTATCTCGGCGTTCAGGTCAAACTGGTCAAGAGCTTTGCCCGCATTCACAAGGCCAACCTGATTAACTTCGGTATCCTGCCGCTCACCTTTGCCGATCCGGAAGATTACGACCGGGTGGAGCAGGGCGCGGACCTGGTCATTCCCGGTATCAGGCAGGCCCTGCTTGACGGCAAGGAGCAGGTAACCGTGGAGGTGAACGGAGCTCCGATTGCAGCAGTGCTTGAC
>JALVAI010000325.1 GCA_027011235.1 Desulfobulbaceae bacterium | reverse complement strand
GTAAGTGATTGTCTTATTTGTGTTGACTTACCTATCGTCAGGAAAAAAACAGCGGCTCAAATTTTTTTATTTTGGGGAATCTTTTTTTTGAGATATAGCAGGTTGCCCGGCGCCTCTCTATGGCGGCTGAAGCCGCCCCTACAAGATTTTCAGAATTTAACGTTTGTCAGGGCGCATTTATTCGCCTGTTCGGTCACACATGCAAAATAAACCTCTCGACAAAGTATTTCGGCAGGCGGTGAGTACTGTTTCCTGACGCACATTGTTCAAGACCGCCATAATCTCAGCCTTACGCGGTATATACTTTCAGTAAAAAGTGTGCTGTCAGTAATGCAGGCAGTAAGACAACTCAATATAAACGAAGTCCTTTTTGACGTTGCTTTCTTGAAATGATACACTTGTACCTGTAAAGAGCTTGAAAATTTTTTTCTCAAGGAGGGGGCCAACGCGCTTTGCGCCTGATGACGGCTAATGGAAACCGGCGTTTTTGAATACTTCTGTTCCGCAACCGCAGGTTTTGTCTTTTCTACCCGGCAACAGGACATACCGGAGACTATTACCGGCGATCCCCATGAACGGGAAGTCCTTTATTTGATGAATGGAGTTCGCAGGATGGCGATACAACAATCTTTAAAACTGCCGGAGAGCTTTGCCGCTGACTGTGACCGGCAAGACTGGATACAGCTGGCCATGATTACCATGTTTGAATGTTGTGAACAATATGACCACAAACGCCCGTTTGATAATTTTGTCCGCTTTATGGTGTCGAAAAAACTTGCTGATAAACAGCGTGCCCTTTTGCGCAAAAATCCGCCTGCTGACCGGGAGATTTTGACACTTTACTATGAAATGAAAAAAATCCAGGGTAATGACGCAGCCATAGCCAGGCTGGCCGAGGAAACGGGAAAAAGTGTTGAAGAGCTCAGACGCATTGTCGAATCCGGGGTCGGGGCCAGGGTGTTTACCTCGGAGCAGACCGCAACAGAGAATGATGATTTCGCTCCCTCCGAGGCCGTCTCTCAAGGCAAAACACCTGAACAGGAAGTCCGTGATCGGGAATTACGACGCATTCTGTTTGAGTGCATGAAAAAATTATCCAAACAGGCCAAGGCACTTTTTCTGCAGCACGAATTTGAGGAAAAATCCTTTAAAAAACTCTTTGCAATTGCGGAGTATTCAAAAAGTTTTGCCAGTTTCAAACGCTGGTACAAACGAGAAATCTACGACCCAGTCCAGCAATGTGTCCTTGAAAAAGTTTTCTTATGATTTCCGAATCATGCTTGTATAGATCAGCGATCAGCATATTTCTATCCACATAGCTTATTTCCTTTCGGGCGGCTATTTTTTTCTGGCAGTCGAGCCTGATTATTTTCCCCTCTACGTTGTTTCAGCCAAGCATCACCGGGTATAGATGCCCGAGATACATTTTTGATTACCATCGAACCTCAGCAAGAGTAAATAGATACTGGGGCGTAGGTGCTGTGTGAACGGCCACATAGGTTAACCGTTCTATCATTTTATCAAGTTGAAAACGTCGATTAAATCAATAACAGAATTCAGCAAGTAACGAGGAACATGTTTTTCACTCACGGAATGATATGTGCCGAGAATGGAATTCTTAACATTCCGACAATGGCATTAACCCTCTTGAATTCCGGTCGTTTCACGCTATCAGGGCTCCGCCGGTAATAACTTCCTTGAGAGTGCAGTTGATGACGAGACATAAAAGCTCGTGCTCACAATCGATGACCACGTCCCCGTGCAGTCTAAAACCTAGTATGCCTTGCATGAAAACCTGTCTTCAAACCATACATGACCAGCTTGCCGCTGAGCCACTCCAGTGAACTATCTGTACTCCCATTTTCGGCAACGTTTAATCGGCTTCCCTTGCCTTCTCTGAGATCGCTATCAATGAAAGCTCTGCAGGGACAATACGATTTTCTCCTCCAAGAAAGGGTTCATCTGAATTTCCAGGGGATAATGTAAATAG
>JALVAI010000324.1 GCA_027011235.1 Desulfobulbaceae bacterium | reverse complement strand
TGATACGGCAGTCGTCGAAGAGGTGGGGCTCCTTGTTGCCGAGGCGGAAAAAGAAGATCTGACCGGGCCAATCGTTGCCCTGTTTTCCCGTCTGCAGCAACTCCGGCGCCAGCATGGCTGGTCGGCAAGGGAGCTTGGTATAGAGCGTAGCCGGTTGGAGGCCCTGGCCGCAAAACACCAGGAGCTGGATGAGCATATGGTGTCCGTGGGCGGACGGGTAGGGCAGGCCCTTGCCATTGTTGACAAGGCCAATAAACGGGTTGATGAATACCTGGACAAAAAAGACCAGGAGGCCCCAAGCGGCATTGAGCTCTGGGACAAGATCCTTGCCAATCAGGAGCGCATCCGGCAGAGGCTGGCCATGGATGAGGAGACGTGGAATTCCTTTTCCGGCCAGATCCGGCACGCGGTCTCTTCCGTTGACGAGCTGGCGGAGCTGATTGATCTGCCGGCAGCGGCAGCGGCTGATATTACCCGGGTAACAAAAAATTACCGAATGCGGCTTACGCCCTATTATACCAGCCTGATCATGCCCGGCACGGTCAATGATCCGATTATGCTCCAGTCCATTCCCACCGGTGAGATGGTGGATAATGCCGGCATCGAAATTCCGCCGGTAGCTGCGGACCATTCTCCGGCCCGGCTGGTGGACCAGTTTTACCCCCGGGTGGTGACCATCAAGTCGACCAATATGTGCGCCATGTACTGCACCCATTGCCTGCGCATTGCCCATATCGGCAAAAAAGACAAGATGTTTTCCAAGCAGGCCTATGGGGAGGCGCTTGATTATATCCGGGCAAACAAACGGATTCGGGACGTGCTCATTACCGGCGGTGATGCCTTTGTGCTGCCCAACTCCATGCTTAAGTGGCTGCTTCAGCAGTTGGACGAAATCGAGCATGTCAGGCTCAAGCGTCTTGGCACCAGGGTGCCGGTGACCGTGCCCATGCGGATTGACGAAGAACTTCTTGATATTCTGGAAGAATCCAATGACCGCAAACCGGTCCGGGTGGTGACCCAGATCAATACGGCCAGGGAAATTACTCCGGTATCAAAAGAGGCCTTCAAGCAGATCTCCAAACGGGTGTTTGCGGTACTCAATCAGGCGGTCCTGCTGCGGGGCATCAATGATTCCAAAGTCAAGATGTGGAAACTCTGCGAAACCATCCAGGAGGCCTATGTCCGGCCCTATTATATTTTCAACTGTTCCTACCGCAACCCGCAGTTTGTCCATTTCCGGGTGCCGGTGGAAAAGGGCAGGGACATTGTCGAGTCCATGTACGGCAACATTGTCGGTGATGCCATCCCCCGCTATATCGCCACGGCCGGCGGCAAAATCCCCATGCACCGCTCAAACGTTATCGGTCACGAGGGAAATGAGCTTATCCTGAAAAAACCCTGGAACGGGGAAGAGGTCCGCTATCCTGACGCCGATCCGGCGCTGTATAATGATGATCGCTTCTCCTTTGCCCGGTATACGGATTGAGGCAGCACAGAACCGGAAAAAATGAACTTTTCTGTTGAAAAATTTTTTCTTGAAAACAGGGAAAAGATGTTTGCCCTGCTCAGAGACCTGGTGACCATACAGAGCGGCAGTATGAACAAGGAAGGGGTCGACCGGGTCGGCCGGGTTATAGAACGATCCCTTGCCGATCTGCCCCTGCTCTGCAGGCGGATCAGGCAGGATGATCTTGGTGACCATCTTCTTTTTTCAACCCTGGCCGCAAAACATGGCGCCAACAGGGCGGGGAAAAATATTCTTCTCTGCGGCCACATGGACACGGTTTTCCCCCAGGACACGGATTTCACCTCCTATCTTGAGGATGAAGACAGGGCCTATGGGCCGGGTGTCATTGACATGAAAGGCGGGTTGGTGGTGATCATTTTTGCGCTTAAGGCCCTGCATGCCCAGGGACTGCTGGCCGATCTGCCGATAATGGTTTTGTTTAACTCCGATGAAGAGATCGGCTCCCCCTCATCCACTCCTCTGCTCCAGGAACTGGCAACAGATGCCTGTTGCGGACTGGTGACCGAATGCGGTGGCCTGCAGGGTGAGGTCGTTACCGGACGACGCGGCAAAAGGGGCTATCATCTTGAGGTGCATGGCCGGGCCGGCCATGCCGCCTTTGCCGGCAAGAACAAGGCCAGCGCCATAATCGAAATCGCCCGCAAGATATTGGCCATGGAGGCGCTCAATGATCCGGAAACCGGCCTGGTGGTCAATGTCGGCACTGTTCAGGGCGGCATCGGTCCCAACACTGTTGCCGAACATGCAGTCGCCGAGATCGATACCCGCTATTGCAGTGAAACATCCGGCCGGGAATTAGGCCGGCTGTTGGAGAGTATAACCACTAAAAACAGTATCAACGGGATCAGCGCCTCTCTGCAGGTGACCCATGATCGACCGCTCATGGAAGCAGGAGTTGCCAATAAAAAACTCTTTTCCCTGTTTGCCAAGCAGGCGGAAAAAATTGGTATTCCCCTTTGTGAGGAATTTCGTGCCGGGGTGTCTGATGCCAATACCCTTGCCGGTGAAGGCGTACCCGTGCTTGACGGGTTGGGGCCCATAGGGGAATATGATCACAGTGAGCGGGAATATATGCTGAAATCAAGTCTGGTGCAGCGCTCCCGGTTGTTGGCCTCAACCCTGCCCGAGATCGCAGACGCTTTTTGTAACAGGGAAACATAGGGCAATTGTTACATGTCCTGTAGGGGCGAATTTATTCGCCTGAAGAAAGCGTTATTTTATCTGGAATGCCTTCTACAAGGCGACTGAAGTCGCCCCCTACGGACCTGGGTTGTGGGCAAAGCCCGCCTTAGTTTACTGTTTGCGGCTAAAGCTGTTACATGAGCGGCTTTAGCCATGAATATGTCATATTATGGCGCCGTTGTAGATTGTCTCCAGGTGGCGGCGGCAACGGATGTGTTAAATCTGTATACGTTTTCGCAACTTCTCAGATATTTTTTCGTCCCGATAGGAGACAATGGTGATTGGTGAGCGGCGAAAAAGCTTTTCCGCCACCGAACCGGTAAAGGCGTGCGCCAGTTCACTTTTTGCCTTCACTCCCATGACAATCATGTCCGCCTCTTCCCGGACCGCATGCTTGAGTATCTTGTTGGCCGGTTTGCCGACAGTGATGATCAGTTTCATCCGTTCTTCCGGGAATTCACTATTTTTCAGTAATTTGTCAAGCGCATCCGCGCGCTGTTTTTTTATCTCCTCAACATAATGGGAGCCGTCGACCTCATAGCCAAAGGCGGTGATAGTTTCCACCGCATCCACGTCCCGCTGGTTGATGACACTGATAAAAATAAGTTTTTCCACATCAAGGGATGTGGCCAACATAACAGCATAATCAACAATTCCCTGGGAATAGGGAGAAAAGGCCAGTGGAACCAGTATTTTCTCTATTTTTTTCATTGTAACCACCTATGATAATTGTGCTTTTAATGGCAACGCCGCCTCCGGACCCCGCATTTTTTGCAGAAAAAAGAGGATACCGAATATGGCAAGGCCTATAAGGTAGCACCAGTACCGCTGGTCATGGGGCAGGCCGATCCATTGGGCAATCCGTTGGGGCTGCATCAGGATAAAGGTGACAGACAGGAAGATAGGCACTTCCCAGAATTTGTTTCTGGCCACAAACCAGCCCTGGGTTGCCGAGGCAAAGGCAAAATTGCCCAGACAGGTCATCACAAATATCAAAATTCCCTGGGGCCAGGAGTTGATGTTGTGCAGGATAAGGTCCGAGTTGAAGATAAACATGAACGGCAGGATGGCCGTCCGGATATCATACATGAACCCCTGCAGACCCGTGGGGATAGGTGGTGACTTGGCAATGGCGGCGGCGGCATAGGCGGCCAGGCCAACCGGCGGGGTATCATCGGCCAGGATACCGAAGTAGAAACAGAAGAGATGGGCTGACATCAGGGGCACGATAAAGCCCTGGGCCCCGCCGATGGTAACGATGGCCGGAGCGGTCAGGGCCGCCATAACGATGTAGGTGGCGGTTGTCGGTAATCCCATGCCGATAATCAGACTGGCCATGGCTGTGATGACCAGCATGAGAAAGACATTGCCCATGGACAGGACATCGATGATTTCCGAGACCAGGTTGCCGAGACCAAGGGCGACAACGCCGACAATAATGCCGGCGGCAGCAGTGGCAAGGGCAACCGCGATCATGTTGAGCGCCCCTGACACCAGGGAGGCGACAATGAGCTTGATGGATTTTTTAAAGGCGTCAGCAATGGATTTTCCCGCCCTGTAGGCCTTGATCGGCTCCTGAAAGAGCATGATAACCGCCAACACACAGATGGCGTTAAAGGCGGCCAGCTCCGGAGAATGGCGGACCACAATCAGTTCATAGAGCAGCATGCACAGAGGAATCAGAAAGTGGAGACCACTTAGCAGGGTCTTGAAAAAACGCGGCAGTTCCTCTTTCGGTAACCCCTTGATACCGAGTTTTGAGGCCTCGATATGGGAGATATAGAAAAGGGCGGCATAGGAGGCAAAGGCTGGTATGGCTGCCGCCTTGACCACCTCGATATAGGGAACATTGACATATTCGGCAATGATAAAGGCGGCCGCACCCATGATCGGCGGCGCCAATTGGCCGTCGGTTGAGGCAGCCACCTCAACGGCAGCAGCCTTGGTTGCCGGATAGCCGACCTTTTTCATCATGGGAATGGTAAAGGTACCAGTGGTAACGATATTGGCAATACTGGAGCCGGAGATCATACCTGTCAGGCCACTGCCGACAATGGCCGCCTTGGCCGGACCGCCCTTGTACCGGCCAAGAAGGCTCAGGGCAAGCTGGATAAAATAATGTCCGGCCCCGGCCTTGTCGAGCATGGCGCCAAAAAGGACAAAGAGAAAGACAATGGTGGCCGAGACATCAAGTGGTATCCCGTAAATGCCCTCGGTGGACATGGTCATCTGGCCGACAAATCGGTTGAGCGAGGTCCCCTTGAAGGCGATGAGATCGGGCATGTAAGGCCCTAAAAAACAGTAGGCAATAAAAAAACCGCCAATAATCGGCAGGGCAGGGCCTATGGTCCGGCGGGCCGCTTCCAGTAAAAGGACCGTCAGGGTGATACCAAAGACTATATCCGCCATTATGGGTGACCCCTGGCGGGCATTGATATCATTTAGAAAAATAACAAGGTACAGCGCTGAAAAACCTGCCAGCGCCGCTATCAGCATGTCGAGCAGGGGAATTTTTCTATGACGGGAAAAATATTTTATCCCGAAAACCGGTTTTTTGAATAATGGATAATTTAAATAGACCAGGACCAGAGCAAAGGCGAGATGGATTGCCCGGATATAGGTGGTTTCCAGGACGATAAACCTGGGAAGCGCCAACTGGTAGAGGCTCCATGCCACTGCTATGGTCGGGATGATATATTTCTGCCACCCCTCGGGACGGCGTCCTATACCTTCCTCTTCCTCGGCCATTTTTTTGGCCAGTTCCATTCCGTCATCTTCAAACTGTACGTCGATCTTGCTCATGGCTTTCTTTATATTTTTCCTGATCCTTTTTTTTCAAGAAGGGGCCCGGGAAAATTCCATCTGTGCGGCAACCATCCAATTTAAACGTCTGGAATATCACTTCGAGCCAACCACTGTGTTTTGCACTTTTCTCCCTGGGAATTTCTTTTCTTTGCCGGTCACCAACAGTCGTGACAAACAGCAAAGAAAAAAATTCGGCGATGTCCCGCAGGCCATCGCCGAAAAATGCACTATCTTACTTCATCAGGCCGACTTCCTTGTAATATTTCAGGGCGCCGGGATGGATGGGCGCGGAAAGGCCCTGCAGCATTTTTTCCTTGGTCAGGGTTCCGTAGGCCGGATGCAGCTTCTTGAATGCATCAAAGTTGTCAAAGACCTCTTTGGTGATTGCATAAACAACATCATCAGGCACCTTGGCCGAGGTAACCAGGGTGGCTTTTACGCCAAATGTCTGTACGTCCTTGTCATTCTTGGCACCGGGGTACAGCTTGTGCGGGATAATGGCCTTGGCATAGTAGGGATACTTAGCCAGCAACTTGTCAATACCGGGACCGGCGACATCGGCAATCCTGACCTTGCGGGCTCCAGAGGTGGCCTCTTTGATTGCTCCAGAAGGGTGGCCGACGGTATAGAAGAAGGCATCAATGCGGCCGTCCTGCAGCAGGCTGGCAGCTTCGGAAGCCTTGATGGATTCTGCCTGAATGTCTTTGTTGATGTCAATACCAACGGCTTCAAGGGCATCAATGGCATTCTGGCGTTGACCGGAACCGGGATTACCGATGTTGACCTTTTTCCCCTTTAAATCCTGAATTTTCTTGACTCCGGAGTCAACAGCGGCGACCAGGGTGACAGACTCGGGATGGATAGAAAAAACAGCTCGCAGGTCTTTCTGCGGTCCTTTGTCTTTCCACTCGGCCAGACCGTGCACAGCCTGATATTGGCGGTCAGACTGGGCAATACCAAATTCAAGGTCACCGTTCATAACGGCATTGATATTGAACACCGAACCACCGGTGGATTCCACTGTGGCCCGAATGCCATATTCCTTTTTCTTTTTATTCACCATCTTGGCGATGGCGCCGCCGGTCGGGTAATAAACACCGGTAATACCGCCGGTACCGATGGTGACGAATTTGGTCCTTGCCTGGGCCGTGCTCAGACTCATCATCATTGCTGCTACCAGGGCAATACTGAAAAATAATCCCTTTCTCATACGACTTTCCTCCTTTGTGGATGTTGGGTTGCCTTGATGGCTAAGTAAAAACTTCGATCTACTGCGTCGTGTGTCCTGTGTCGATTCGCGGACATACCACATGTATGGTCAAGACCCGCCACAGAACACTACTCCTCGGAGTCTACGCTTCGCTCCGCTTACCTGTATATCTGTGTTTTTACTTAGCCATCTTTAAGCTTTTGCCGGATTTTTTACGAGTTCATCTTGCCTTGAATAGTTGTATTTTCGTACACCTTTCAAGGTACCCGTTAAACAATCAGCGGGTTCTGCATTGTCGAAAATGACACCTGCTCTCAACTAAGATCATAATTTATAGACAACTCCAGGTAGGTTGACAAGCAATTATTGATGGCGTCGTAAAAACTTCGATCTACTGCGTCGTGTGTCCTGTGGCGACTCTCAACATACTACATGTATAGTCAAGACCCGCCACAGAACACTACTCCTTGTATATCTGTGTTTTTACTTAGCC
>JALVAI010000323.1 GCA_027011235.1 Desulfobulbaceae bacterium | reverse complement strand
GGCAACCTGTTCAGGGTCGCCATCACCTCGACAATCGCGGATTCAACACCTGCTGCCGAAAGCCCCCCCTTCAGGGCGGTGGAAAGTATCCCGGTCCCGAGAGGTTTGGTCAAGACCAAAACATCCCCAACCTCTGCCCCGGAATTAAGCAAGACCTGGTCCGGATGGACGATGCCGGTCACCGACAGGCCGTATTTCAGCTCATCATCTTCAATGGAATGGCCGCCGACCAGCAGGGCGCCGGCCTCCCTGATCTTGGCAAGACCACCTTCAACGACCTGCCGGAAAACATGGTCCTTCATGGTTTTCACCGGACAGGCAAGAATATTCATGCATAACAGCGGCTGACCGCCCATGGCATAGACATCGGAAAGGGCATTGGCGGCAGTGATCCTGCCAAAGTCAAAGGGATCATCGACAATGGGCGTAAAAAAATCCAGCGTCTGGATGAGGGCGGTCGTCTCGTTGAGACGATACACCCCGGCATCATCACAGGTTTCCGAACCAACGATCAAATTGGCATCCGCGGGCAGCTGCAAGCCGCATAATATCCGGCCCAGGTCCCCTGGGCCAAGTTTGGCGGCTCAGCCGGCCGCCTTGACTGTGCCTGTCAATCTGTTTTTTTTCTCTTTCATAATTATCTCGTACTGTTGTCGGCGAGCCATCAATTCATCTCCAGGGGAAAATTTTCCGGGCTGCCAGTAAATTTCTTCTTAATTATCTTCACACATTTCCATTCTACCCGCCCTTTATACCGGTTGTCTCTATATTTTGTTGAAAAAAAAAGGGGAATCTGGTTTGAAAGAATAAACCTATATTTTGAGGTGTAGCTATTTTCACAAAAGGCACAGGGAGCTTCTTCTTTGTGCCTTTGTACATTTTGAAACAGTGCAAACGGCAGAACAGATGAAGGACACCATTGTTGATCCCGTTTTATCGGACAAGCCAAAACATGAATGTGGAATCTGCGGTATATTCGGCCACGAAGAGGCCGCCAAACTAACCTATTTCGGCCTTTATGCCTTGCAGCATCGAGGCCAGGAAAGCGCAGGCATTGTTTCGGCCAACGGAGACAAGGTCTTTCTCCACAAGGCCATGGGTCTTGTCTCCGAGGTCTTCAGCGAGGCTGACCTGCAATGCCTGACCGGCCACCTGGCCGTTGGCCATGTCCGCTATTCGACAACCGGAGAATCCAATATCATCAACACCCAGCCCTTTCTGGTGTACCACAAGGGTATGCCTCTGGCCGTGGCCCATAACGGAAACCTGGTCAACACCCTGGATCTGCGCAAACACCTCGAGGAAAAGGGCTCCATCTTCCAGACCTCGATGGACAGTGAAATTGTGGTTCACCTCATGGCCAGGACCCTGGACATGGGACTGACCAAGGCGATTAAAGAATCCTTTGCCTGTATCAAGGGGGCCTATTCCCTGCTGCTGATGACCAAAGACACGATGATCGCGGTCCGTGACCCCAACGGATTCCGCCCCCTCTGCCTCGGACGGCTGGAAAACGGCGCTTATGTCGTTGCTTCGGAGACATGCGCCCTTGATCTTATCGAGGCGGAGTACCAGCGGGACATTGCCCCCGGAGAAGTCCTGATCATCAACAAGGACGGCCTGGAATCCGTTTTCCCCTGGGCCCCGCGCCAACGGAGTTACTGTATTTTTGAACATGTCTACTTTGCCCGGCCCGACAGCGATGTCTTTGGTTTCAATGTGTACGAGGCCCGCAAGCGAATGGGCGCCATCCTGGCCCGTGAGGCAAAGATTGACGCCGATTTTGTCATGCCCTTCCCCGATTCCGGCAACTATGCCGCCATCGGCTATTCGCAGGCGTCGGGCATTCCACTGGAAATGGGCATGATCCGCAACCATTATGTGGGCCGGACCTTTATCCAGCCCAGTCAGTCCATGCGTGATTTTTCGGTCCGGGTCAAACTCAACCCGGTCCGATCACTGCTGGCCGGGAAACGGGTGATCATTGTTGAAGACTCTATTATACGCGGCACCACCGGTCGCAGCCGGGTCCAGTCTCTACGGAAAATGGGGGCGCGGGAAATTCATATGCTGGTCAGCTGTCCGCCGACCCGGTACCCCTGTTTTTATGGAATTGACTTTCCCTCCAACAAGGAACTGATTGCCGCCAAACATAGTGTTGAGGGTATCCGGGATCATCTCGGCCTTGATTCCCTCACCTATCTCAGCCTCGAGGGACTGGTCGAGGCCACCGGCCTTGGCCAGGAAAATTTCTGTCTGGCCTGTTTTAACGGCAAATACCCGGTTGAGCCGGACCGAACCTTCCAAAAAAACGCCCTGGCAGGCTGCGGTTGCTGAAGGCCCTCCTCCTTACATGCCGCCAAACCAGGTGCGAGCCAACGCTGTCAAGGGGCAGGAGAATGGCCGGAATTTTACGGCGCCATCACTTTTTCTTTTGTCTCCATCATAAGTTGTGGTACCCTTAACAAGGGTACAAATAACGCCGGCAGACCCGGGTATGCTGCTGTTCCAACATCAGTTGTCCCCGGTAAATCATCCAGAGCTTATATTCACGGCCGATCAACATCAAAAAACGGCATACAGGCCGATTCACACAACAGTTGACTGAAATTCTCATAGATACATATCTCTGCAGCGGCTGTGCCACCTGTGTGGAACTCTGCCCACAGGTATTTCGCCTTGATCCGACCACCGAAAAGGCGGAGCTGATCAGCCTGCAGCCGGAAATAACGGACGATGTCTACCAGGCAGCCGCATTTTGTCCGGAAAAGTGTATTGAAATTACCGATTAGCTGTTTTTTCGTAGCATACTGAAAAACCAGATGCCATCAAAACATGGAGGTCCTCCCATGAATGCCGCCACCCTTATTCCAGTACCAGACACAATCCCCGTTGGCTGGGGCTGGTTTCACATTCTCCTGACCCTTACCTTTTTTCTCCATCTCCTGGCCATGAATATCATGCTGGGGACGATTATCATCGCCTTTGTCCAGAGCCTGTGCCCAGGGGACAGCTACCTGCCGGTCAACGGCCAGATAGCAAAAAAACTTCCCTATACCGTTGCCCTGGCGGTCAATCTCGGTGTTGCCCCCCTTCTCTTTGCCCAGGTCATCTTTGGCCATTTTCTCTATGTCAGCTCTGTACTCATGGCCGTCTTCTGGCTCTCCATTGTCGCCCTGCTGATTATCGCCTATTATTCCGCCTATATTTTCCGCTACCGCTACACGACCATGCAGGCGGGACGAACCTTTTTCACTGGCCTTACCATGCTCTCCCTGCTCGCCATCGGCTTTTTCCTCAGCAACAACATGACCATGATGCTGCATCCCCGATCATGGACAAGATATTTTCAGCATCCGGACGGACTTCTTCTCAACTTTAGCGATCCCACCCTCATTCCCCGGTACCTGCACATGGTGGTCTCCGCTATTGCCTTCGGCGGCCTGGCGATTGCCCTCTGGTATACCTACCAGAAATCACGCGGGCAGGCGGGGAGTTCCAGATGGATCAAATATGGCTGCACCTGGTTTGCCGGGGCAAGCATTGCCAACTTTGGCCTTGGTTTCTGGTTTTTCGGCGTCCTGCCGCAGGGGGTGATTGTGCCCTCCACCCTTATCGGCGGTCTGTTTTCCCTTTTCCTCATTGGCGGCATCATCTGCGGCGCCCTTTCCATTATCCAGGCGCTTCGCTATCAACCGTTGCAAACACTCTGGTATGCCCTGGCGACCATCCTGCTGATGGTTTTCATGCGTGACCTGCTCCGGGTTGCCTATCTCAAGCCCTGGTTTTCCCTCTCGGATCTGCATGTGGAATCCTCCTGGTCGCCCTTTCTTGTCTTTGTCATCTCGTTTGTTGCCGGGCTTGGTCTTGTCGGCTGGATGCTGAAAACCACATATATCGGGATTCACGATAAGGAGGTGCGGTCATGAATTATCCGGTCTGGAACCTTGATATTTTCGGCGGCGGCCTGCTGATCGCCCTGATCGCTGTTTTTCATGTCTATATCTCCCATTTTGCCGTTGGCGGCGGCCTTTTTCTGGTCCTTACCGAACTCAAGGGCTATCGTGAGGATAATCCAGCCATTATTGAGTATGTCCGCAAGCATGCAAAATTTTTTCTACTGGTAACCATGGTTGCCGGCTCCATGACCGGAGTCGGCATCTGGTTCACCATTGCCCTGCTCAACCCGTCGGCAACCTCCACCCTTATCCATTATTATGTCTTTGGCTGGGCCACCGAATGGGTATTCTTTCTTCTTGAAATCATATCACTGTTTATCTATGCCTACACCTTTGGTCGTCTTGGCAGGAAAACCCATCTCCTTATGGGCTGGATTTATTTCGGCTCCGCCTGGATGTCGCTTTTTATTATCAACGGCATTATCGACCTGATGCTGACCCCGGGCAACTGGGTGCAGAACCACAACTTCTGGACCGGTTTTTTCAATCCCACCTTCTGGCCGGCCCTCTTTTTCCGCACCTTTCTCGCCCTGATGATCGCCGGCCTGTTTGGCCTGCTGACTTCCACCCGCTTAAAGGACAAAACGCTGCGCCACAGGATGGTCCGTCACTGCGCCCTGTATCTGTTGATCCCGTTTTTCCTGCTTCTTGCCTCGGCCTGGTGGTATAAATCAGCGCTGCCGCCGGAGCTGAGGACCATGATGTTCCAGTCCATGCCCGAGCTAAAGCCTTTTATCACCGGCTTTATCTATCTGTCCGCACTGCTGATGGCCGGCGGCCTGCTGATGGCGGTCCGTATCCCGAAATATCTGGGCTTGACAGCTGCCGTTGTCCTGCTCATCATCGGTCAACTGTACATGGGATGCTTTGAATTCATGCGGGAAGGGGGCCGCAGGCCGTACATCATCCGCAACTACATGTACTCAAACTCCATCCGAACAGCAGACCTGGCCTCGGTACAAAAACAGGGGGTGCTGAAAGCAGCCAAATGGGTACGGGAGAAAAAGGTCACCAAGGACAATCTCCTCCAGTCCGGCCATGACCTGTATAACCTTCTCTGCCTGCCCTGCCATTCCATTGGCGGGCCCCTCAACGACATCACGAAGGTTACGAAAAATTTCACTCCCTGGGGGCTGGCCAACATGATCGAAACCATTGACCGCTTCCATCCCTATATGCCTCCCTTTCCCGGCAATCGGCTCGAGGCCAGGGCCCTTGGCGCCTACATCGCCTCGAATCTCAATGGCCGTTTTGATTCCGAACAACCGGTACCAATTCCGGCCTTGACCAAACCTGAGCTGCCGCCATTTAACCCCGACAAAGACAGCTATGTCCTGTTATCGTGGACGGACATGGGCATGCAGGCCATGACCGATGCCTCCAACCAATGGATGATCCTGCCACCCGGCGTCAACCTGCATGCCATGCTGATCAAACGTGGTGAATCTCCAGAGATCATCACCGATGATGTCCGCATCACCTATGCCATTGATCCGGCCTTTGGCAAGCCAGCGGCACAAATTCCCTTCTGGCAAAACAGCAAACAGCTTTTTGGGAAAAAACTTGCCGACAACACCGGCCTTTCCGGCAATGGACTGACCGGGACCATGCAGAGCGGCGATGATGATTTCCATGCCGACCTGCTGCCCGTGGTTCCCTATCCCTCAGATGGCGGCTATATGCCCTATCCGTCAATGACCATTACCGCAACCGACGTCAAAGGGACAGTGCTGGCAAGGACCAAAACCGTGGTCCCAACGGCAACAGAAATGGGTTGCAACCGTTGTCACGGCGGCCTGTGGCGGGTTGACGGCCGAGCAGGTATTGCCACCGCCACTGCCGGCAATATCCTTAAAGTACACGACCGGCTCTCCGGGACCAGTTTGAGCAAACAGGCCGCGGCCGGCAAACCGGTACTCTGTCAGAAATGTCATGCCGACAGCCGGTTCGGGGAAAAGGGCGATGGCAAACAGCTGAACATGTCCGCCTCCATCCATGGCTTTCATGCCAACTTCCTTGCCTCCAGGGGAGCCGATGCCTGCACGGCCTGTCATCCTGCCGGAGAGCTTGGCGCCAGCCGCGCTTTTCGGGGCATCCACCACTCCCTTGATCTCAACTGTACCAACTGCCACGGATCCCTTGCTGATCATGCCATCAGCCTGCTGAAGGCAGAAGTAAAGGCAGGAAAAAAACGGGCAAAAACTCTCATGCAGCACCTGAAACCGGAGATGGCGGCAACCGCAAAAGAGATCAAACCCCGCCAGCCATGGATCAATGAACCGGACTGCCTGAACTGTCATAAGGATTTTGAACAGCCGGACGATGATACCACCTTCAACCAGTGGACGGCCGGCAAAGATGATCTGTTCCGTAACCGTACCGATGAGGCGGGCCTTGTCCCGTGCAGCGCCTGCCACAACAGTATGCATGCCCTCTACCCCGCCACCAATCCCTACGGAAAGGACCTGGACAACCGGCAGCCGCTGCAATATCAGAAAAAACCGTTGCCAATGGGAGCGAACAAGGGCTGTGCCGTCTGTCACACCAAGGTCATGGATGAGGAACTGCATCATCCTAATATGCTGCGAGAATTCAGAAACCAGTAGACGGCAGGGGACGCTGTGAGAAAAACAGCGTCCCCTTACCTTTTCCCCCATGTTTTTCCTGGCCCTGCTCTGGATATCCTGGTGTGTCCTGCACAGCCTGCTGATCGCCGCTCCTGTTACCACCTGGATCCGGAAGAGAGGCGGATTCCTGCAGGGCGGCTTTCGGCTTTTTTATATCTTCTTTTCCACCGTCACCCTCATTCCCATTGTCCGGTATCAGTATTCCCTCCCGCAAAGACTGCTCTTCTCCTTCCATGGCTGGTGGCGGGTGCCGCAATTTGTTCTCCTTGCCTACGCCCTGGTCATGTTCTGGTTTGGAACAAGGAATTATGACATGCGCTATTTTCTCGGTATCAGCCAATGGCAACAATACCGCAAGGGCAAGGCCGTTCGCCCGCTCCCGTTTGCCTGTTCCGGCATCCTGCGCTATGTCCGCCACCCCTGGTATAGCGGTACCATGGCCCTGCTTTGGGGCGCCGGCCCGATAACCGATGTCTCCCTGCTCGCCAAAATAATCCTTTCCTTCTATCTTGTTGCCGGCACCCTGCTTGAAGAGCACAAACTGCGCCGGGAACTGGGCGACATCTATATCCGGTACTGCCGCCAGGTCCCTATGCTCATCCCCTGGAAAGGAAAAGTTACATTCACGAAATAACAGAGCCTATTTCCCTGCTCTTTCCGACCAAGAAAAAATAG
>JALVAI010000322.1 GCA_027011235.1 Desulfobulbaceae bacterium | reverse complement strand
CAGGTACACTTCCTCTACTGCTCTACCATTTCAACAGGTTTTCCCCCATCGGTCCCCTGATGAATCTGGTCATCGAACCCCTTCTCTGCTTTATTGCCCTGCCCCTGGGACTGCTGGCAACACCTTTTCTCATGATTGCGCCGAAAATGGCGATTTTTCTGTTTTCCTGCGGCGGTTATGCCCTGCACGTCGCCGATACTCTGACAACAGAGATGGCGCAGGTTCCCCTGGCTTCCATATGGACGATCACCCCGTCCATCGGCGAAATTGCCGCCTATTATCTCCTCATTCTCCTGATCTACAGAACACCCAAAACAACATTCAAATACCGACTACTCATTCTTGGCGGCGCAATCCTGCTGCTTTTCCATTTCACCGCCGGCTTGTATCTGCCGGGAATGGCCCACGCTCATCACGGGAAAAAAGCCCGTGTGTCTTTTCTCGATGTGGGCAAGGGAAGCTCCACCCTTCTGGAGTTCGCCGACGGTACCACCATCCTCATTGACGGGGGCGGCAGTTCATCTGGTCGATTTAACGTCGGTAGACAAATCATCGCTCCCTTCCTCTGGAAACAACGAATCTGGCGCCTCAAAAGCCTGGTTATCACCCATCCCGACAGTGACCACTATAATGGTCTTGGTTTTATCGTCCACCGATTTCATCCGCAAATCGTCTACATCAACGACCAGCCGATTCAGTCACACAGTTATGACGCTCTGATAAAAACGATACAACAACGACACATAGAACTGACCACACCCCAATCCGGTCAAACCCTGCACACTGACTCCCTCTGCCGCCTCACCTGTATCGGCATGACCGGGCTGGCGGATAAAAACGACTCGGATAACAACCAGGGCCTGGTCATGAAACTGGACTGTGGAGAAAAAGCATTTCTCTTTCCGGCTGATATTGAGCAGCGGGCCGAAGGTATTCTTCTTGAAAACAACAGACAGATACAGGCCGATGTTCTGCTGGCCCCCCACCACGGAAGCAGAACATCATGTTCACACCCCTTTCTCAGGACGGTTGCACCACAGGTAATTGTTGTCAGTG
Source organism: Desulfobulbaceae bacterium (assembly GCA_027011235.1). Classification (GTDB taxonomy): domain Bacteria; phylum Desulfobacterota; class Desulfobulbia; order Desulfobulbales; family Desulfobulbaceae; genus DRLX01. The sequence continues at coordinate 6,229 of JALVAI010000322.1, read as the reverse complement.
CCGGCCCAAGACAGCAAAACCTTTTCCCCGCACCTCGGAATCGAAGATGGTGGCAACAAAAACATATCCCCTTTTTAATTACCGGCATAGACGGCACCATTGTCTGTACAACCAATGGCAAACAACTGGCAACCATGAGCTGGAAACATGAAACAGGTTGGGAATCAAGGGAATTCAGCGAAAAAAAATGAATGTTGTCAACTACATTGATTTCGTGATAGTATATTGGTCACACAAACCGCTGCTCACAACTGTTGTTTCCTGCAAAATCACGTATCCATGCCGATCATATCCGGAAAAAAATGCCCCCGCTGCAAAACAGGCAACCATGCCCCGCTGCCCGGGCAACCCTGGTTCTTCCGACTGCCCGGTGTGGCCCACCTCCTCTGCAGGGACTGCGGCCAGGACTTTTATTTTCTGGCAGGAGCTTCCTTGCTGCACGAACGGCGCACCAGTGAACGGATACAGCCGCCCCATACCCTGTTGGTTCGCTTTGGCAATACAAACCCAAAATTTTCCCGAATCCAGGATATCAGCACCGAGGGGATCGGCTTTAGTTGCATGGCTGATGAGGGGGCACTTCTCAATGAGCGCCTTACCATTGATTTATTCAACTGCACACAAGGCGCCTTTCTGAAAGATCTGCCGATCCGGGTTGTTTCCTCCCAAGTCAGGGTACAAAATGTATCCGGCCAACCAACGACCATGGTGAGAAACGGGGCCCAATTCATTGGCCTGAGCCAGACCAAAAAAAAATTGCTGGCCCGCTTCATCCAAAAATAGCCGCGTAGTTGTGTTCTTTTGGACTATTTTCATCATCCGTTGTGGCCGGGACTGTAAAATATGGCCCAGCCATGCTGGGTTATCCGGGCAGGTATTTGACGGTAACAGCCCAGGCTGAACAATCAGGCAAACGGACCGGAGCTACTCACCCTCCCGCTTTTCCCTGGCAATAGTCGCTTGTCATGGGATTTCCCGCGGAGAGGTCAAACTTCGGTGAAATCAATCGGAGGCTTTCGCAGAAATTTAACAAAACGCTGTTTTTCTATACAGTTGGTATAGGCATCCTCGGCGCTTATTTTCTTTTTTTCCAGAAGTTCCATAATGGCGTCATCAATCGTCTGCATCCCGTATCGCTTACCGGTCTGCATCACCGATGGGATTTGATAGGTTTTTGCCTCCCTGATCAGGTTGCGTACCGCCGGCGTGCAGATGAGGATCTCCAGTGCGGCCACCCTCCCCTTGACGTCAACCCGTTTAAACAGTGTCTGGGAGACAACAGCCTTCAGCGCGTCCGCCAGAGTGGAACGTACCTGGCCCTGCTGGTTGGCAGGAAAAATTTCAATGACGCGGTCAACCGTTTTCATGGCATTCATGGTGTGCAGGGTGCCGAAAACAAGGTGGCCGGTCATGGACGCCTCCATGGCCAGAGAAATGGTTTCCAGATCACGCATCTCACCAACAAGGATTATATCAGGGTCTTCACGAAGAGCGCCACGGAGGGCAGCAGTAAAGGTTTTCGTATGGGTACCGACTTCGCGATGATTGATAATGCATTTCTGGCTCTTGTGGACAAATTCTATGGGATCTTCAATGGTCAGGATATGATCTTTACGGGTACGGTTGGCCTCGTCAACAATGGCGGCAAGGGTGGTTGATTTACCCGATCCGGTAGGGCCGGTAACGAGAACAAGTCCCTTGGGGAGACTGGCAAGCTTGGCAATAACCTTGGGAAGCCCCAACTGCTCACAGGTAAGGATGTCACTTGGAATCTCACGGAAGACCGCGCCAATACCATATTTTTGTTGAAAGTAATTACACCGGTAGCGGGCCAGGCCGGGAATCTCATAGGCAAAGTCCATGTCCCCGGTTTCCTCGAACACCTTGATCTTGTCCTCCGGGCAGATCTCATAGAGAATATTTTTCAGGGTTTCGTTATCCATGGTTTTAAACTTCACCCGTTCCATATCGCCACGAATACGAAGTACGGGCTGCTGGCCCGCCATCATGTGAAGATCCGAAGCCCCTTCATCATTCATCAATTTAAAGAAAGCATCTATCTGTGCCATTGCTTTGCTCCTTCGAGGAAAGAAATTATTCCTTTATCCAAACTCAACCGGTCTGATCGGTATTTTTCTTAAAAAACGACAATTTTTCGTATGTATTGTACTATATCATCCACCTCATCCAAAACCTCAAAAAGAAGTAAATCTTCTTCGGCAATTTTTCCCGTTGCCAGCATCTGTTCCCTGATCCAGTCAACCAGGCCGCCCCAATAGGAAGAACCGACCAGAATAATGGGAAACGGTTTGATTTTTCTGGTCTGAATCAGGGTCAGGGATTCAAAAAGCTCGTCAAGGGACCCAAAACCTCCCGGCATGCAGACAAAGGCCATGGAATACTTCATGAACATGACCTTGCGCACAAAAAAATACCTGAAATCAAGGGGGAGATTGACATACGCATTCCCCTCCTGTTCATGGGGAAGGTCGATATTGAGACCGATGGACAAGCCGTTTGCCTCACTGGCGCCCCGATTGGCCGCCTCCATGATGCCTGGTCCTCCGCCGGTAATGATCCCATACCCGAGTTCGGCAAGAATATGGGCTAGTTCCCGTGCCTTTTGATAATCCGGGTGGTCTTCATCCGTTCGCGCGGAACCGTAAATGGTTACCGATGGGCGTTTAATCGCGGACAGGGTATCAAATCCCTCCACAAATTCGGAAATAATACGAAACATGCGCCAGGAATCACCATGGTTCATGTTATCAAGACAAAACCTGGTTTCCCGGTTCAGGGAAAATCGCCTGTGATTACTCATAACTCTCCTGTTCTTCTATAAATTTAGCCGGCTTCAGAAAAATCCCTCAACAAATGCTCTGTTTCCCGCTTTTCAGAGGGGAGCAGGTCCCTTTTCCGGGCCAGCCGGCCCAACACCCTTCTGGCCTGTTGCTGCCTACCCAGAGCTGTGAGTACCCGCACCTGGAGTATCATCGCCTTTGCATGGCTACGACAGAGGCGCAAACTTTTTCCCACCGCGGCCAAGGCCTCTCTTTCCCGTCCGGCAAAGAAAAGGGCCCGACCATAACGATACCAGGAGTCACATTCGTTTTCGTCAAGGGACAACGCCTTGTCCAACAGCAAAAATCCTGCCTCCTCGCCTTCACCCTGCTCAACGTACAGCAAACCAAGCAGGCTCATACTTTCAACATCATGGGGATGAATGCGCAGAGCACGCTGCAATGACTGTATGGCCTTGAACGTTTCTCCAGTCCCGGCGTATGCCAAGCCGGAGAGCCTGTGCAGGAGTAATTTCCCCTCATCATCTTCTGCCTGCCGCCACCTGTCGAGCACGGCCAATGCCTCCTGATACCGCTCCATCCGACAGTAGAGACGGCCCAATTGCCGATAAATATCCGTGCCATCCAAGCTGAAATGATGATGTACGGCCAGGGCCTTTTCAAAATATTCCAGGGCCTGCCCCTCCTTTCCCTGGCAAAGGCAGGCATATCCCAGATTCACCAGGGCCATGTGATTATCCGGTTCCAGGGCAAGGACCTGACAAAACGTTTCCATAGCCTCATGAACCCGGTTCATTTCAATCAAGGCGACACCAAGGCTGTTCAACAAATTTTTCTCTCCAGGACAGAGTTGCAAACCAAGAGAATATTCCCGGACGGCCCGACGGAAATCACCTTCATCAAAGGCATAATCGCCGCTGACATTGAGACTGAGATGATCAAAGGCAACAACGCTTCCGGCCTCGTAAAAGGAGGCGTGCATCAACGCCTTGCGACAATTTCTGATGCTATCGGTTTTGGTGAACTTCAGGCAGGGATAGAGACTAAAACCCACGGAAACGACATCACCACCGGTTGCCTGTACAGACGACGCCATCTCTCCAAACCGGCTTGCATAATGTGATGACAATGCGCTTGGGCAGAAAACATACACCTCGTCATTGCCGGCGGCAACACAGTGCTCCTGTTCTGTCAGTAACGGGGTCAGCAGGGTTGACAGGGCAACAGTGCTGCCATTGTGAGCGTCACGGGAAAACAGGGCCAGGCAAAATGCATCCTTTCCGCGCCACAGCGTTCTCAGCTTGCGCAAGACCTTTTTCTCCGGTAGGGCAAAGGGATGATTGACATCCTCCCGCAGCACATCCGTATCACAAAGACCAAAAGGTCCCCTCCGTTCCGCCACCGCAAGCGCCTGGAAAAGGTCTGTCTGCAGAGAGCTTTTTTTTGCCCTGTCAAGGGAGGAAAAGGCGATATGTACTTTTTGCACACCTCTTCGTTTAAGATATTTCTGTAACCTGTGGGCATACATGCGACGTTGCTTTTGACCGGCACGTTCGACGACCAGGCCGAATACCCCCTGTCCCAGAAAAAATAGTGCCAGATTATCCGTTGCGGACAGCAACCGGGCAAAATAATTTATTTTCCTGGAAATTCCCCCATGTGACCGTCGGATAAAATGCACACTGATCAAATACAGGGCAAACCGGCCATGGGCATCGGAAATATTGCCTACACAATGATCCATGGCGCGAATATTATGCAGCCCCGTCGCTGGATCAATATAGACCTGCCGAACAATTGCCAGATGTTCCTGAATAGTCTTCTGAAATGCGTGCAACCAGTCGTGGGAGAATCGTTTCAACAGGGCCGGGTCGGCATCGAAAAATACAAAAATCGCCCGGTGGTCATCGGCAAGCACAACAGGGCAGAGAAGGATTCCATCGGTAAAGCGGGGATCGGCGGACTGCTCTTGCTCGGCGAGTCGTTGCCCGAGGTGATCGGGGAAGTCCGGACCAACCGGAATGCACGATTCTCCCCTTCCCTCAATCCAGAGGCGAACCGCTGCCGGCACAGGGAATAACTGTCTGACAACCTGCTCAAAGACAGGAGCAAGCAGCAAGCAATCCTTCACAGTTAAACGTTGTCCCTGACTGCAGTACATTGAAACAGGGGCTCAGGAAAAAATACCCAGCAGGGTCTTATGAAGGAGGGGGACCTCATCATCGGCCACAGTTCGCATGTCAAGAAGCAGACGGTCCTCTTCAATACGGCCTATAACAGGAATGTCCTGACTGCGAAGGGCCCGCTCCAATCGATTGACGACCAGATGCAGCGGCTCAACCGCAACGGCGCGACTCGGCAAATTTTGTTCCGGCATTGCGCCACCGCCGACACGGGAGACAACATCCATAACGGAAAAGGTGCAATGACCCTTTAAATCTCTTCGTAAAAGCCGCAGTAACCGCCGGGCCCTTTTATCAACCGTTTTGACAGGAGCTGATATCATGGTCAGGGTGGGAATTGTGGCCAGGGCGGTTTCCCGATCGCGATAGAGGCGGAGAATGGATTCAAGACCGGAGAGGGTAAATTTATCAATGCGAAGCGCTCTGTTAAGGGGATTTTTCTTAATTTTTTCTATGATTGTCTTTTTGCCGACAATAATCCCTGCCTGGGGACCACCGAGTAATTTATCACCGCTGAAGGTCACCACATCCACTCCGGATGCAATGACCTCCTGGACGGTAGGCTCTTTCATGAGCCCATAACTGCTGAGATCGACCAGGCATCCGGAACCAAGATCCTCGGCTACCGGAAGGCCCTGTTCCCTGCCAAGGGCAACCAACTCTTTATTCTCGACCTCTTTAGTAAAACCGATAATACGAAAATTGGAACAATGCACCTTGAGGAGCAGTCCGGTTTCTTCGCTGATGGCCGCGCGGTAATCACGAAGATGCGTTCTGTTGGTCGCCCCGACCTCTACAAGGGTGGCGCCACTTCGCCGCATAACATCGGGAATCCGGAAAGAGCCTCCAATTTCCACAAGCTGCCCCCTTGAGACAATGACCTCCTTGCCCTTGGCCAGGGTCTCAAGAACGATGAGGACGGCAGCGGCATTATTGTTGACAACAAGTCCTGCCTCGGCGCCGGTGAGTTCACAGAGCAGGTCTTCTACCAGGGAATAACGACTGCCACGGTTCCCGGTTTCGAGGTCAAATTCAAGATTGGAATAACGCATGCCGGCTTCATAAATCCTGTCCATTGTCTCTGCCGGCAGTAACGATCGGCCAAGGTTGGTATGAACGATCACACCGGTCGCGTTAATCACCCGTCGGAATCGAATTTGATCCCTTTTAAGGAGGTATGAAATCAATACCGGCATCATTCGGTCAAGGGATAACTCTTCTTCATCTGATAGTTCACCTGTAAAT
>JALVAI010000321.1 GCA_027011235.1 Desulfobulbaceae bacterium | reverse complement strand
CCCTGCCAGGGTTCCGGGACCGGGTATTTAATGCCGTCGATGGTGACCGTTTCCGCTGAGGCTGCGGTCTGGGCCCGGCCAACAATTGCTCCTGACAGCCAGAAAACCGCTGTCAGGACAAGAATGACAACACCGGCGGGATTAGTGTTCCGGCTCATCAAGATAACGCAGCAGTTTTTCCGTGTACAGTTCCGCAAGTAAAGCGGCATTGCGGGCGCGGCTGTCCAGAAATTCTACCCCGACGTAACTGCCCATGGTCCAGCGGACAATGGCGTCGCTTTCAAAGGCGAAATCACCGAGCATGGTATTTATATGGATAATGTCATCCTCTTTCAAGATATGTTCGGTCAGTAGAAAACACATGCCGCTGCTGTGGATGTCACGCAGGGACGCGGTCTGTTCATAGGTGCCCTCGGGCGGGGCCACCTTGACATCGATTGAGGCACCATCATCCAAAGAGATTTGATGCAATGTGTCTGCGGGAATACGGGCCGATGATCTTCGTTCCTGAATTGTGGCGTTCATTTTCTCCGTCCATTGAGTAAAATGGTAAGGATTCGACTCAATTCCTGAGCGAGTCCTGACTGGTAAATACTTTCAGTATTTATCGGCAATAAGGTACCAGGCATTAAGGGAAAAAGCAATTTTACCCTTTCTCCTCCTGAAAACGATTGGCCTGCAAGGGAAAAGCTGAAATAGACGCCGAAGGCCGAAGGGCCTGCAACCTGTTCAGGCCGACAAAGATAAAGAACTTGCAGACCAGCGCATGAACGGAATAGAGGGATTGCTCCCCTTTCCACAAAGCGGTTGACCATGACAGCGAAGAAGAATATAGTTGCAGGATTTTCAATGGATACGACAACAATCCCTTCCCCCTGCCCTGTCTGACGGAGTACTCTATGGACTTTGAACCCAAATGGATCGCCTGGGAGATCACCCGCCGCTGCAACCTGAAATGTGTTCACTGTCGTTCTTCCTCGACCCTTGAGGTCCAGGGGCATCCGGACTTCTCCCTTGACGAGGCCAGACGCGTTCTTGACGATATCCACAGCTACGGCGACCCGGTGATTGTCCTCTCCGGGGGCGAACCCCTACTCAGAAGCGATGTCTTTGACATTGCCGCTTACGGCACCGGCCTTGGAATGCGCATGTGCATGGCCACAAACGGTACCCTGGTCAACCAGGAGACCTGCAGGGGAATCAAGGAATCGGGAATCAGGATGGTGTCTTTAAGTCTTGACGGCGCCACCGCCGCTGTCCACGATAATTTCCGCAACCAGCCCGGCGCCTTTGACGGCACCATGAATGCCATCAGGCTCTTTAACGAAAACAACATTCCCTTTCTTGTCAACTCCTCTTTTACCCGGCGCAACAAACAGGAAGCGCCGAAAATCTACCAACTGGTGAAAGAGCTGGGTGCAACTGCCTGGTACCTGTTTATGATCGTCCCCACCGGCCGCGGGGAGGAAATCATGGAGGAGTTGATCCCTGAATCCGAGTATGAGGACATGCTCAACTGGCATTATGACATGGAAAAAGAGGAGTCGGACATGCTGGTGCGGCCCACCTGCGCCCCCCAGTATTACCGGATCGTACTCCAGCGGGCAAAAGAGGAGGGAAAAAAATTTAAACGGCGCAGCCTGAAATTTTCCACCGGCGGCTCCAAGGGCTGCCTGGCCGGTCAGTTGATCTGCCTGATCGACGTGGACGGCAATGTCCTGCCCTGCAGTTACTTTCCCAAGGCCGCAGGCAATATACGAAAGCAGTCGTTTCAGGATATCTGGGAAAATTCACCCCTGTTCCATGAACTGCGTGATTTTAAAAGCTACAAGGGAAGCTGCGGCCGCTGTAAATACGTCAATGTCTGTGGCGGCTGCCGGGCCCGGGCCTATGCGGTCAGCGGCGACTACCTGGCCCCGGAACCTTTTTGCAGCTACCAACCGAAGTAGAAAGCGTTTAAGCGTTTAAGCGTTTAAGCGTTTGAACGTTTGAGCGTTTAAGCGTTTGAACGTTTAAGCG
>JALVAI010000320.1 GCA_027011235.1 Desulfobulbaceae bacterium | reverse complement strand
GTCCGGGAGGAAGCAGCGGTAGTGAACCTCTCTGTGTGCTGCAGGGTTGCCCGGCTATCCTTTTTTTGTGCTTCCCGATTGTAGAGCTTTTCGCTATAGTGTTACCCGTCGTCCCTTTGACCTTTTGTCCCGTACAGGTTCTTTCTCAAAAAATGCGCAGGTAACCGTTGTCCTATCTTGTCTTGGCCCGAAAATCCCGACCCCAGACCTTTGAGGAGGTGGTCGGTCAGAAGATCATTGTCCGCACGTTGCAGAACGCGCTTGCTGCCGGACGTGTCCCCCACGGCCTGATCTTCAGCGGTATCCGCGGCACCGGCAAGACCACCCTGGCCAGGATCATGGCCAAAGCGCTCAACTGCGAACAGGGACCGACCCCGACCCCTTGCAACACCTGTCCCTCCTGCCGGGATATTGCCGCCGGCACCAGCGTGGATCTCCATGAAATCGACGGCGCCTCCAATCGTGGTATCCAGGAAATACGCGATCTGAAGGAAAATATCCGCTTCATGCCGACCAGCGCCCGTTTCAAAATCATCATTATCGATGAGGTGCACATGCTGACGAGCGAGGCCTTCAATGCCCTGCTCAAGACCCTGGAAGAGCCGCCGGAGCATGTCTATTTCATGTTTGCCACCACTGAACTGCACAAGGTGCCGGTGACCATATTATCCCGCTGCCAGCGCTATGAGCTGCAACGGGTGGGGCGCAGGGAGCTGGCGGCCCATTATACCCGTCTTGCCGAGTCAGAGGGTATTGCCATCGAACCTGCGGCCATTGACCTCATCGTACGGGAGGCCGCCGGCAGTGTCCGGGACGGCCTGAGCCTGCTTGATCAGGTATTTTCCTATTGCGGCAACGAGGTAAAGGCCCAGGAGGTGGCCGAGGTGCTTGGGCTCGTCAGCGGACAGGTGATTGCCGATCTCGGTGAGGCCCTGCTCGCCGGTGATATCAGCCGGGCCATTGAGCAGCTTGATCAGGTCTATGGTTACGGCATGAATATCAAACGCTTTACCGGTGAATTACTGGCCTGGTTTCGGCACCTTATCTTCTGCTGTCTCAATAAGGAACCGGGTCGGATGCTGGACCTGCCCCGGGAAGATATCGACAGGCTTTCCGAAATTGGGCAGCACCATTCCCTGACCACTGTGTATGCCCTGTTCAATATTCTCCTGGAAGGGCTGGAGCGGGCCCATTACTCCTCGCAGCCCAGACTTGCCATAGAAATGGCCTTTATCAGGGCGGTGCAGGTGGGTGATGTGCAACCGGTCTCGGAGTTGCTGGTCCGGCTTGACAAGATTCTTGCCGGGGCCGGACAGGAAATTTCCACAATATCTTCCCCGGACCCGGCCAGGACAAAAAAAGACGATCAGGCCCCTGTGGGTGAACCTTCTGCGGATAAAGAGCCTCAAAAACCTTCTGTTCCCCGGCAGAAACAGGAACCGCCCGCTCCTGCTGCCGGTGAGACCGAAAAAAAAGAGGAAAACCAGGGTACGATAATAAACAGTCAGGTCCAGGCGGAACAAAAACATTCGCCATCAAGGCCGGTTGTTGTCGACGAACCGGAGCAACCGTCTTCTAAAAAAAAATTAAAGGCAGCCGGTGATGAAAACGATTCCCGTGCCAAACAGGTTGATGGTGGTGGGCAGGACTTAGGGGATGTCCAACAGGTTACCCTGGACCAGAGGGAGATCAGACGACGCTGGCCAGCCTTTCTCGACTATGTGCGTGAGCGGAAACCGTGGATGGCCGCAACACTGCAGAAGGCAACAACCATTTCCCTGGATGGGGAAAAGCTGCTCATCCATTATGATGAATCGGCTGATTGTAATCTGTTGAAAAATCAGGAGCACATCAGGCCGTTGACCGAGTTTGCCATTGATTTTTTCCAGCAGCCACTTACTCTGGCCTTTCAAGTATCCGATGAGGGGAATTGCGAGGTCGATGTTGACGGCGCTGTCAGTCCCAGGCTGGAGCGCAGGGCCCTGGCCCGTGATCCCCTTGTCCTCGATGCCCTGGAGG
>JALVAI010000319.1 GCA_027011235.1 Desulfobulbaceae bacterium | reverse complement strand
ATATAAGACGGCATCTCTGGTGCCTCCACATGACAGCACCGCTTCCGCATGGATGCGGCAGGGGTTGCGCCCGGTTTCTCAATATTCCGCCATATCCTGCTTCCACGGGGAAGCAGCTTAACCGGTGCCAACAAATATTTCCTTAAAAAAAATGAACTTTAAATTGCCAGCAAGTTGATAATGCCTTGAAATACTATCATTTTTTTTATCGCTGTCAGGTGAAATGTGAACGTGGCCCATGCATTGCAAAAGCGACTGTGATTCAGAGTACAAACCGTATACCATTTTTTATCGAGGCCCCTCATGCACGATAAACATCACCTGACGCCATGGATGATGCTGGCGGGAATATTCATTCTTTTAGGTATGATCGCCGGAACAGATATCCTTTCCCCTGTCATGCGTTTTGTTCATTCCGACCAGGGTAGCGCCTGGCAGCTTGCCCTGTGTGTACTTGTTGCCGTCCTTGCCCTCAGGCTGGCCTATGTGCTGCTCAACATAATCTGCAGGTACTATTCAGACCTGTTTGATGAAAGAGCCAGACAACAGGATGCCGAAGAACAGTAATAACAACAAAACATAACAACAAAGGAGGTGTATTTTTCGTAAAGATCCGGCAGGCGGGTGATTCGCTTTCCTGGCCGGAAACGGAAACCAGCGGATTTAAACCCGCAGCCAAGATTCGGGGTTCAGATGTGAATCTGTACAGGTCGTTTGAACCATTATTTATGAAATAATAAACACAGGAGGAGGAATTATGCCTCAGACCCAGGACAACAAGCCGCTGTTTATACTCAGTGGTATTATGATTATCTATGCATTGATAGCCAGCAGTGGTATTCTGCACCCATTAATGAAATTTCTCCATACCGCAAAAACAGCTGATCTGCAGGTAATGATGGGATTTATCGCCGGTGGCATCGGCATTGCCGGCGCCCTTCTCAATACGGTGCGAAAACCGGGAAACACTGTCTTTGATCGATTTGTCCTGCAACCGCTTCCCGGCATTCTCCTCATTTTGCTGATGGCCATGGCCATACGCTGGTATGTGGAGCCGGTTGTAAAGCTGATCAGTCACAGCTTGCAGCCTGTATTAGGTTTTAAGATCTACAAGGTCTTGAATTTGAACTATGTTATCCTTGGTCTACTGGCTGGTGTTCTTCTGACCAATACCTACGGCATTCCAAAATTTGCCGCCGCCGGTGTCAAATGTGCCCGTTTTGTTCTGAAAATGGGTGTCATCATGCTTGGTGCCCGGTACAGCTTTGCCGAGTTGGCCAAACTTGGCAGCTACAGTATTGTTCTGGTCGGTGGCTTTGTTCTCGGTACCGTGTTTTTTGTTCTCTGGCTGGGAAACCTTTTCAAACAGCCTAAAACCATGACCGGTGTCCTTTCCGCCGGTATGGGTGTTTGCGGTGTCTCCGCCACAGTTGCCGTTGCCCCGGTCGTCAAGGCAAAAAGTGAGGAAATGGCCTATACCATTGGGACCATACTCTCCTTTGGTATCATCTGTATGTTCATCTTTCCCACCATCGGGCACATCGCCGGCATGAATCCGGTCCAGTTCGGCGCATGGGCAGGGACCGGAATTCTGAACTCGGCCCAGGTGGCCGCCGCAGCGCTTGCCTTTAACGCGGTCGATATTAAAACATTGAAGGTGGCGGAAATTTTCAACATCACCCGGGTCCTATTTCTGCCGATCATCGTTCTTGTGCTGGCAACCTGGTTTGGCAAACAGGGCGGGAAAAAACTGACCTTTAAGGAAGTCGTCATCGACAAATTCCCGATTTTCATTCTTGGCTTTTTGCTGCTCTTTGCCATGTCCTCGCTGGGACTTTTTTCACCGCCTACCCATTACAAGGGAAAGTTTATTGATTTTTCCTATAATGAACGTTCACAGATTACGGAAAAGGAATGGGAGACCTTGAACAAAGCCCTGCAGGATAATACCTTCAAGGGTCTGAATGAAAAACAGTTGGCAGCCGTAAAAGATCTTGTTGCCCAGCGTCAGCTTGCCGGA
>JALVAI010000318.1 GCA_027011235.1 Desulfobulbaceae bacterium | reverse complement strand
CCAGCAGGGAATCAATCCGTTCAATGGTATAGACCCTGTCGCATACCCGGGACAGGACAGCGGCCTGGTACCCGGAGCCAGTGCCTATTTCCAGCACCTTTTCCCTGCCGGTAAGTCCCAGCGCCTGGGTCATAAGGGCCACGATATAGGGCTGGGAAATGGTCTGACCGCTGCCAATGGGCAGGGGGTGGTCGCCATAGGCCTTGTAGCCCATGGCATCGTCGACAAAGGCATGCCGCGGCACGGTGCGCATGGCGGCCAGGGTACCGGCATCGACAATACCCCGGGGAATCAGCTGTTCTTCAACCATCCGCTCCCGGTTGATATCATAAGGGGCCGTACTCACCTGACCTCTTCCCAGGAAAAGTCATGTACCCAATCATGATCCGACTCGCTGAAGGTGCGGAACTGGCAATCCGTCACCAGGTTTCCATGCAGGGTGACAACGATCATTTCATATCCCTTGTTGCCGATCCAGGAACCCACCACCGGCAGACCGGAAAACATTCCCTTCTGATCGGCATAATACACATACTCCTCCACTCCCGGTGAAACGGTGCGCCGGCCATTGGGCTGGCCCAGGGTGGCAATAAGGGCCGTTTTGGTGGTCACCCCTGGTTGAATCATTGCCGCTTCGGCGGCCAGATGCCTGACAGGTTCTTTAGAGGAACAACCGCCCAGCAGCACCAACATGGACAGGACCAACAGCAATGAACGCATAATCATGCTCCGACAAAAGGGGAATGGACCAAACAGAAACCCTTCTCTCCTGCTTGCTCAGATGACAAAGCAACGACAGACAACAGGATCCAAACAAAAAAATACAAAAGGTTGTGTTCATATATCGTGAACACAACCTTTTTTCAAGACAAGAGTCGGCCTGAAACGACAGGCATGGTTATTCGCCACCACCAATCTGCTCGAGAATGCGATAATTCCTGCTGACCATTTCCTGGGAATCGACCAGCAGACCGGCCTGGATCATGGCGTTGTCATAAATCTGGAGGGCAATATCGGCGGCAAGCTCGGGTTTTTCCTCTTTTACGGCCGCGAGTTTTTTCATCAGCGGGCTGGCCGGGTTGATCTCCAGCTCCTTTTTCCCTGCCATGGCCAGTTCACCGCCCTGGGCCTGCATGATCCGCTCCATGGAAGAGGTCATGTAGCCATCGACATTGACGATCATGGCCGGGCTGTCGACCAGCCGGTCCGAGGCCTTGACCTCCTTGATTCGGTCGCCAAGGGTCTTTTTGAAAAACTCGCACAGCTCGCGGGTGGTCTTGTCATCAAGTTTTTCCCCCTGCTCGGCAGCCGGTTCACTCTCCTTGTCCTTTGGCTCCGGCAGGCGCAGGTCGGCCCTGTCGGCGGAAACCAGTTTTTTCCCTTCGTACTCGCCAAGATGGTTGAGGACAAAATCATCGATGGGCTCAAGGGTATAGATGATCTCGATTCCCCGCTGCTTGAACATCTCTGTATAGGGGCCGTTTTCAAGCGCCGCCCGGCTGGGTCCATTGATAAAGTAGATGGCATCCTGGCCCTCCTGCATTCGCTCGATATAGGCGTCCAGGGAAGTCAGCTCACCGGGTTTGGTGGCCGAAGACTCAAACCGGAGCAGCTTGCCCAAATCTTTTTGGAACTCAAAATCCGTTGTCACGCCTTCCTTGATGAAAATGCCGAAGGTCTTCCAGAACTTTTCATATTTTTCCGGATCACTGGTTGCCTTTTCGGCCAGGAACTTGATAAAGCGCTTGGTGATCACCTTGCGGATCTTGGCGACCAGGGCATTGTCCTGCAGGGACTGCCGGGAAATATTGAGCGGCAGGTCCTCGGAATCCACCACCCCCTTGAGAAATCGCAACCATTCCGGCAGGATGTTTTCGCTGTGCTGGTCTATCAGCACTCGCTGGCAGTAGAGGTTGACCCCCGGCTGCATCCGCCCCATGCCCAGGGTTTCATAGTTTTCCTGCGGCACATACAAAAGGGCATTGATGGCCAGAGGCGCATCGGCTGAAAAATGCAGGCGAAAG
>JALVAI010000317.1 GCA_027011235.1 Desulfobulbaceae bacterium | reverse complement strand
TGCGCTACGGGCTGGATATTCTCTCGCCCGTGGATGATGCGGGTCGTTATACCGAGGAGGCCGGTAAATATCAGGGCAGCCAGGTACCGGATGTCAACAATCAGCTCATTGATGACATGACCGCTGCCGGTTCCCTGGTCAAGAGAAATGATATTGTCCACAGCTATCCCCATTGCTGGCGGTGCAAGAAACCGGTGATTTACCGGGCCACCGAACAGTGGTTTATCTCCATGGAGAAAAATGATCTTCGCACAAAGGCGCTAAAGGCCATTGACGAGGTCACCTGGACCCCGGCCTGGGGCAAACAGCGTATTTACGGGATGGTGGAATCCAGGCCGGACTGGTGCCTGTCCCGCCAGCGCTCCTGGGGCGTGCCGCTGACCGTCCTGGTGTGCGAGGATTGCGGCGAAGTCCTGCAGAGCCGGGAGGTCTGCGACCGGATCGAACAGCTTTTTGCCCGGGAGGGGGCCGATGCCTGGTTCAAGTATGAGGCCGCGGAGTTTGTCGGCGATGTTCGCTGCCAATGCGGCTCTGGGAATTTTCGCAAGGAAACCGACATTCTTGATGTCTGGTTCGATTCCGGCACCAGCCATGCCGCTGTCCTTGAGCGGCGGCAGGAACTGCGTTCCCCGGCTGATTTGTATCTCGAGGGCAGCGATCAGCACCGGGGCTGGTTTCAGTCCTCCCTGCTGACCTCGGTCGGCACCCGGGGCAGGGCGCCCTACAGGGGCGTACTTACCCATGGTTACGTGGTGGATGGCCAGGGCAAGAAGATGTCCAAGTCAGTGGGTAATGTTATCGCCCCCCAGGAGGTGATCGACAAGTATGGCGCCGAGGTGCTGCGTCTCTGGGTAGCCAGCGAGAATTACCAGGATGATGTCAAGGTCTCCGATGAAATATTGCAGCACGTCTCGGATGCCTATCGCAAGATTCGTAACACCATTCGCTTCCTTCTCAGCAATCTCGCTGATTTTGATCCAGAGCGTCATGGTGTCTCCGCGGACACATTTACCGAGATTGACCGCTGGGCGCTCAGCCGCTATGCAGAACTGGTGCGGCGAATATCACGGGCATACCAGGAATATGAATTTCATGCCATCTATCATGGATTACACAACTTTTGCGGTACCGTGATTTCCAGTCTGTACATGGATATCCTCAAGGACCGGCTCTACTGTTCTCTGGCCGATGATCTTAAAAGGCGGGCCGCCCAGACAGTGATCTACCGCATTCTCGATGGCCTGCTCCGGATGATGGCGCCAATCCTCTGTTTTACAACCGCCGAGGCCTGGGAACACCTGCACGGCCTTTCCCAGGATTCTCCCCTTGAGCAGTCCATTTTCTTTACCGAGTTTCCAACGGTTGACGATATAGCGGATGATCCCGGGTTTGACGAGCGCTGGGAGCGTCTGCTGCAGATTCGCAGCGAGGTCACCAAGGTGCTTGAGGCTGCCAGGCGGGACAAGGTAATCGGCCTTTCCCTGGATGCCGAGGTAATGCTCAGGACCGATAATGATGAGTTGAGAAAATTCCTTGCCGACAATCTTGAGTTGATAAAGGAACTGTGTATTGTGTCCAGTCTGCGGCTTGTTGATGCCATTGCCGAAGGCGAAAAAACAGAGATCGGCACCGGGGAGATATTGTCCGACCTGACCCTTGGCGTCTGCCCGGCCAAAGGGAACAAATGTGAGCGGTGCTGGGTTATTGACCCTTCGGTGGGCAGGGATACGGAACATCCTGGTCTGTGCGCCCGCTGTGTGGACGTTGTTCGCTCCCTGACCGATTGAGCTGTCGATCGTGCTCTTTATAACATGCCTTTTACTGGTTGTTGTTCTGGATCAGTTGAGCAAGAGCTGGGTGGTGCATCATTTTATGCTGTATGATTCCCGGGAGATCATCCCGGGATTTTTTCATCTCACCTATTTAACCAATACCGGCGCCGCATTCGGGCTGTTTGCCGGTCGCCCCGGCTGGCTGCGGCAGGTTTTTTTTATCGGCGTTGCCGTTATTGCCTTAACGGCCATTTTTTTTATTTATCGAAGAATTAAAGGGATAAGCCGATGGTATACCATCGGCCTGGCCCTGGTCGGCGGCGGCGCGGTCGGTAACCTCATTGATCGAATTCGGCTCGGCTCGGTGGTGGACTTTCTCGATTTCTCGCTGTCCGGTCATCACTGGCCCGCCTTTAATGTCGCTGATTCGGCGATAACAGTGGGAGTGGCCATTATTCTGCTGGTGAATGTCCTTCTGGCCGGCAGGGAGGAGCAGGGATAATCATTTATTCCGGCAGGGTCGTGCAAGGGGTTGTTTCCGCGGCCCGCCAGACAGGGATGGTGTACACTTTCCGGCGTAAATTATAAAAAACTCAAAAAAATCTACAAAAAAGCAATAAAAAAAGAAAAAATGAAAAAAACAGCTCTTCTCTTTCCAGGCCAGGGATCGCAGTATGTCGGCATGGGCAAGGCCTTTGTCGAGCAATCGGATGAGGCTGCTGAACTTTTTGCCCGGGCAGGCAGCCTCTGTGGCCTTGATTTTGAACGTCTCTGTTTTGAAGGTCCCCTGGAAGAACTTACCAGGGCCCGCAACCTGCAGCCGGCCCTGACCCTGGTCAATCTGGCCTGTCATCAGTATCTGCGGCAACGGCTGCCCGATTTTGTCCCGTCCCATGTTGCCGGCCACAGTCTGGGTGAATATTCCGCCCTGTACGCAGCCAGGGTTGTCAGTCTTGAGGATACCATGCGGCTGGTCGCCAAGAGGGGCGAGCTGATGGAACGGGAGGGCAGACAACATCCAGGCGGAATGCGGGCCGTGCTTGGTCTCACCGTTGAGGAGATTGATAATATACTGAAGGACTACAGCGGCGGCGTGGTTGTGGTGGCCAATCATAACTGTGAGAAACAGGTGGTGATTTCCGGTGATATGCAGGGGCTTGATGATGTTGCCGCAATCTGTCAGGACCTGGGAGGCCGGGTGATTCCCCTCAATGTCAGTGTTGCCAATCACAGTCCCCTGGTGGCCGGGGCGGTCAATGATTTTGCCGCCTTCATGGCCGATATCGTCTTTAATACTCCACAGGTGCCGGTTCTCTTCAATGCCACTGCCTCACCCATCTCGGAACCCGATGAAATACGCGCTGTCATGGCCCGGCAGATCGCCTCGCGGGTCCGCTGGTATGAGATTATCCAGACAATGGTCAGCGACGGGGTTGAGCTGTTTGTCGAGCTGGGCCCGAAAAGCGTACTCACTGGTTTAATGAAAAAGATTCTGCCCAGAAAAACTTCAATAGTCTGTGTCCAGGCCGATACCCCTGAGTTGATCGATAAAGTTTGCGCTTTGATTTCAGAAAATTAACCATTTGTGCCACCAATACCCTTCTTCGCGCTTGACAGATTATTTCCTTTCGGGTAAAAAAATTATTTTTGCCTGTTTTTTTCGAAATTTGATGGAATGGTGAGAACCGGCAGGGATGGGAAGTGGTATCCCTTCTTTCTTGCCAACATATTCAGGCATTGTGGAATCTGCGTTTTTCCCGTTCATGTCCGGCGTGTTGATGACATGGCGGCTATTTTTATGTAGTGGTGTAATTATATATTATGTTTGAAAATCTTACGGAACGCCTGGAGGGAGTTTTCAAGAAACTCCGTGGCCATGGCAAGCTGACAGAAGAAAATATCAAGGACGGCATGCGTGAAGTGCGCCGGGCCCTTCTTGAAGCTGATGTCAACTATTCCGTAGTCAAGGATTTCATTGCCTCGGTGACCGAGAAGGCTGTTGGTCGCGAGGTATTGTCCAGCCTGTCTCCCGGTCAGCAGGTGGTGAAAATTGTCCACGATGAACTGGTAGAGCTGCTGGGCAGCAGGACCGAGGGGCTTCGCCTTGACGGTCGTCAACCGGTGACCATCATGATGGCCGGGCTCCAGGGCTCGGGTAAGACGACCACGGCCGCCAAGCTCGCCAAACAGCTCAAGGAACAGGGACGCAAGCCCCTGCTGGTGCCGGCGGATGTGTATCGGCCCGCGGCCATTGAACAGCTCCGGGTCCTGGGTGAGCAGATCGGGGTAGAGGTCTTTGAGTCGGCAACCGACCAGAACCCGGTTGATATTGCCCGCCGGGCCTATGATTATGCCCGCCTTGGCGATCCGGACACCGTTATCATCGACACCGCCGGACGGCTGCATGTTGATGAGGAGTTGATGGACGAGCTGCGCAATATCAGTGAGGCCGTCCCCCTTTCCGAGGTGTTGTTCGTTGCCGATGCCATGACCGGCCAGGATGCTGTCACGGTCGCGGACAAGTTTAATTCGGATCTGGAAATCACCGGTGTTGTCTTGACCAAGATGGAAGGTGACGCCCGTGGCGGCGCGGCCCTTTCTGTCAAAAAGGTGACCGGCAAGCCGATTAAATTTGTCGGTGTCGGCGAAGGACTTGATGCCCTGGAGGTCTTTCATCCCGATCGGGCGGCCTCCCGGATTCTGGGCATGGGTGATGTCCTGTCGCTCATTGAAAAGGCGGAAAAGGTCGTTGATCAGAAAGAGGCAAAGCGTCTTGCCCGCAAGATCCAGAAGAATGCCTTTACCCTGGAGGATTTTCTCGACCAGATCCAGCAGATCAAAAAAATGGGAAATCTCGAGCAGCTGATGGGCATGATTCCCGGCATCAGCAAGCTCAAACAGCTCAAGGACGCGCCAAAACCCGATGAAAAGGAGCTGGCGCGAACCGAGGCAATTATTCGCTCCATGACCAGGAAGGAGCGGCAGAACCACCGCATTATCAATGCATCAAGACGTCAGCGGATTGCCAGGGGTTCGGGAACTTCGGTGGCCGAGGTCAATCGGGTGCTGAAGAGCTATACCATGATGCTGAAGATGATGAAGAAGATGCGGGGCAAATCCGTTATCCGCGGCGGCAAACGCCGCAAACTGCCCAAAGGGTTACGCCGGTAGTTATGGACGGTGAATAACAGGGGTGATTGCCGGGCCATGCCGGTGTAAATCCGGATCGAAAAAATAGAATTTTCAAAATTATAACAACCAATGGAATGCAGTACCGGTTCTGCCGGTACATGGAGGAAGGAATTAAATGGCGGTACATATTCGTTTAACCAGAAAAGGACGGAAAAAGAACCCGTTTTACCGCATTGTCGTTGCCGACAGCCACGCGCCCCGGGACGGCAAATTTCTTGATGTTATCGGCACCTATGATCCCATGCAGGAACCGGCCGCCATCAAGGTGGATGACGAAAAGCTCAATGACTGGATGGGTAAGGGTGCCCAGCCGAGTGTCACGGTAAAGAGCCTGCTGAAAAAACATGCCGAGGCAACCACCGAGGCGGCGTAATTGAAAGAGCTGATCACCTTTATTGCCGAAAAGCTTGTCGACAGGCCCGAGGATGTGGATGTGGTCTGCCGGGACGAAGACGACTGTATCACCATCGAACTGCGGGTAGCCAAAGAGGATTTGGGAAAGGTCATCGGTAAACAGGGACGAACTGCCAGGGCAATGCGCACTGTGCTGGCCACGGCCACGGCAAGGTCGGGAAAACGTTCCCGGCTTGAAATTCTGGAATAGGGATGGTCGACCGGAAGGGGGATGATTTTATCCCGTTGGGGAAAATAAGTAAACCGCACGGCATCCGTGGTGAGGTGAAAATTTATCCCTATTCCGGCAGCCCGGAACAATTTGTCTCCGCCTACAACCATGTGTACATGGCAGGGCCCGACCCGGCCCGGTTGATCGAACAGAGGATTGAACGGGCCAGGGTCCAGGGAAAACAGGTCCTTGTGAAATTTGTTGACTGTGGAGACAGGACCACGGCCGAGCAGATGGCCGGCAAAGAGGTTTTTGTTCATAAGGATGATCTTCCGGAGCCCGGTCGGGACGAGTTTTACCTGCATCAGCTGGTGGGAAAGGATCTGGTTGATCCTGCGGGCTCATTTCTCGGGGTTGCCAACCGTGTCATGACCAGCGGCGGCCAGGATCTGCTGATTGTTAACAGCCATGGCCGGGAATTTATGGTGCCTGTTGTCGGCGCCTTTATACAGTCCATTGATGAAGACAGGGTTGTGCTCGATCTTCCGCCCGGCCTGCTCGAGATCAATGATTAGACTGCCGCCGGCGCCCTGGATGACATGCTCTTTGATGTTGTAACAATTTTTCCCCAACTGTTGGCATCTCCGCTGCAGGAAGGGATTCTGAGACGGGCCCTGGCAGCCGGCAGGATTGATGTCCGGTTGCATAATCTGCGTGATTATGCGCCAGACAGGCATAAGATGACCGACGACCGGCCGTTTGGCGGCGGCGAGGGCATGGTGATGAAACCGGAACCGCTTGCCGCCTGTCTTGACGATATTCAGGGCGAGTCCCCCGGCCATGTCCTGCTCCTGTCCCCACGCGGCCAAACCTATGATCAGAGAGAGGCGGAACGATTGGCCGGATACGAGCGCCTTATCCTGGTCTGTGGACGATATGAAGGGGTTGATGAACGGTTTACAGAACTGTATGTCGATGAAGAGGTTTCCATCGGCGATTATATCCTGACCGGTGGTGAACTGGCTGCCCTGGTGCTGATTGATTCAATCACCAGGCTGCTTCCCGGGGTGCTGGGATGTTCTGAATCAGCGGCCAATGACACCTTCAGCCACGGATTGCTGAAACATCCGCAATACACCCGGCCAAGAGTTTTTGCAAACCTGGAGGTGCCTGCGGAGCTGCTGTCCGGGAATCATGCGGAAATCAGGGCCTACCGGTTCGTGCAATCGGTACGCATGACCATGGAGCGCAGGCCGGAACTCCTCGCCGGGGTAACCTTTACCGCCGGGGAGAGGAAAATTCTTGCCCGGGCCGGACTGCTTGATGAGGTGCAACCATTGCTCAAGATATGACTTTTCGCCCCCGGGTTGATGTCGCCCTTGTCCACGCGCCGGTCATTAACCGGCAGGGAGAGGTGATCGGTTCTGCGGTGACCAACCTTGACCTGCACGATATTGCCCGGGCTTGCCGGACATTCGGGGTTGATACCTATTGGGTGATCACACCCTTTGCCAGGCAACGGAAACTGTCAGAGCAGATCATCAGCCATTGGCTCGCAGGGCATGGGAAAAAGGCCAATCCGGACAGGGGGGAAGCGCTTTCCCTGGTGCGTATCCAGGCCGATCTCGATGGGGTTATTGAGCAGGTTCGCGCCAAATGGAGACAGAAGCCGGTTGTGGTCGCCACCTGTGCCGGAGAAGGGCAGGGTGGGATGATTTCCTATTCGGCCCTGCGCGACAGGATAAGGCAGGAGGCGCCTGTCCTGCTTCTGTTTGGCACG
>JALVAI010000316.1 GCA_027011235.1 Desulfobulbaceae bacterium | reverse complement strand
TGTTCAGGAGGCCAGTGGCCACGATCTGCTCGCCCTTAAGTTGACCATCGACTCGATAAATTCCAGACAGGCCGCCGACGAGGGCGGGGTTACCGTAGGAGTGGTGGATGATATCCTCTACAGCGCTGTGCATCGCGGCCTGCTGCTGGCGCCCAAATCAAAGCTCATGCGTGGCCCGGACTTTCCCCGGGGTGTTTTTACCGATGACGAGCGCTTCAGAACCCCGACCTTTACCCTGCAATGGCACATCACCCAGGTCTGTGACCTTCACTGCCGTCACTGTTACGATCGCAGTGACAGGAAAACCCTGGCGCTTGGCGAGGCGATCAGGGTCCTGGATGATCTATACGATTTCTGTGCCGACAATAACGTCTTTACCCAGGTCACCTTTACCGGTGGGAATCCCCTCTTGTATCCCCATTTCAATGAACTCTATAAGGAGGCGGCAGACCGTGGTTTTTTGACGGCAGTTCTGGGTAATCCCATGCCCAGGCATCGGATTGAGGAAATGCTTGCCATTCAAAAACCTGAATTTTACCAGGTAAGCCTGGAGGGGCTTGCCGACCATGATGATTATATTCGCGGCTCCGGACATTTTGACCGAACGCTCCGGTTTTTAGACTTGCTTGCCGAACTGGATATCTATTCCATGGTCATGTTGACCCTAACCCGGGCCAATATGGGCGAGGTCCTTGAACTGGCTGAACTTCTGCGAGACCGGGTGGATCTGTTTACCTTCAACAGGTTGGCCATGGTCGGGGAAGGCGCTGGCCTGGCCTCTGTTCGGCCCGGGGATTTCCCCCCCTTTCTTGAGCGTTACATGGAGGCAGCCGCAAGTAACCCCTGTATGCGATTAAAAGATAATTTTTTTAATCTGTTACGTCACAGGAAATCCTTACCCTATACAGGCGGATGCGCAGGCTATGGCTGTGGCGCCGCCTTTAATTTTGTCTCTCTTCTTCCCGACGGTGAGGTGCATGCCTGTCGTAAACTCCCCTCCCCCATCGGTAATATCCGCACCCAGACTTTTTCTGAAATTTATCACAGTGATATTGCCCGGCAATATCGAGCCGGTTCCTCAGCCTGCAGGGATTGTGAAATCAGACCGGTCTGCGGCGGCTGTCTTGCGGTTGCCCATGGATTTGGCAAGGATATTTTCACAGAACTGGATCCCTACTGCTTTCGTTGATCATGCGACGCTTTTTTGTTTCCCCTGATCAGATCAAGGGGGCAGACATTACCCTGACCGGGGCCCAGGCCCATCACATCGTTTCGGTTTTACGTCTCCAACCTGGCTGGGTTATTGAATTTTTTGACGGCTCCGGGGCCGTGTATCAGTCCGAAATTTTGCAAGTTCGATCAAAGTTGATCAAGGCACGGATCATTCGCCAATATATTGCCCGTCTTGATGATCCCTATCCTCTGACCCTTGCCCAGGTTGTGCTCAAGGGAAAAAAGATGGATGTAGTCGTGCAAAAGGCGACCGAGCTTGGTGTGAACATTCTGATCCCGGTTATCAGCCGATACTGTGAAGGGAGAAAAGTTAACAGTGACCGAATCAACCGCTGGCAACGAATTGTAATAGAGGCCTGTAAACAGAGCGGTCGCAGTGTGCCAATGCGCATTGCCCCTGTAACCGCGCTGGATGAATTGCCCATGGCTGATTATCGTTATTCCATCTGTTGTTGGGAAAAGGAGCAAAAAAAACTTTTACTGCCAACTTACTTTGAAGAAGCTGGAGAGATACTGCTTCTCATTGGTCCTGAAGGCGGCTTTCACCAGCATGAAATGGACTGGATACAGGACAATGATTTTCATATCGTTACCTTGGGACCCTATGTCCTTCGTGCCGAAACCGCGGCCCTTGCCGCAGTCAGCATCGTCAACTATGTCGGTTCGCTTGCCATGACCGGTTGTCCTGCTCCATAACCATTCCATTGCCTGCCTGTGTAATCATGCAGCAACTTCTTGACAGTTTTGCTATACTTCTTACTATTGAGGCAATAGTCTTTCCTTTAGTCACTGATT
>JALVAI010000315.1 GCA_027011235.1 Desulfobulbaceae bacterium | reverse complement strand
AAGACTGGGTCCAGGAACTGCGGGCCGCCGAGGCAGTTGTGGTTGAGGAAAAACTGACCTGGGCGGACCGGGTGGAGCGCGGCCGGGAAGCGGTGCGTGATATTGTCGGCAAGGTCTGGATCTATGTTGTTGCCGGTATCGGTGTCGGCGCGGCCATTCATGGCTATGTGCCTGAAGATTTTATGGCCTCCATCATGGGAAAAAGCGCCTGGTGGTCGGTTCCGGCAGCGGTTCTGGTCGGCATTCCCATGTACTCCAATGCCGCCGGCATTGTCCCCATTGTCGAGGCCCTGCTCGGCAAGGGCGCGGCCCTTGGCACGGTGCTTGCCTTTATGATGAGTGTCATCGCCCTCTCCTTTCCGGAAATGGTGATCCTGCGCAAGGTGCTCAAGCCAAAGTTGATCGCTGTTTTCATTGGTGTGGTTGGCAGCGGCATTCTCTTCACCGGATTTTTGTTCAACATGATTATTTGAACATAAATTACCTGTAGGAGCGGCTTCAGCCGCGAATTATATGCTGGATAAGGACATATCGCTCATAGAAAACACAAGGAGAACATGATGGAAATCAAGGTATGCGGGCCTGGATGCGCGTCCTGCAAACAGGCGGAAAAGATTGTTGAGGATGCTGTTGCGGCCAAGGGAGTTGAGGCCGAAATCAGCAAGGTGACCGATTTTGCGGAAATGGCCAAACTGGGGATATTTTCGACCCCGGCCGTGGTCATTGATGGTGAGGTGAAATGTGTTGGCCGGGTCCCAAAACAGGCCGAGGTGGAAGAGTGGCTCGGGTAAATCATGACATTTGTCGCATGGCTGTGAAAAAAAAGGACAAAATCTGGCCCTGCCCGAGCCTGTCGACAGGAGCGGGAACAGGGCTGCTTGTACTGCTCCTGTTACTGGGGTTTTGTACGCCGCTGCAGGCCAGGGACCTGGGTGATATCCTGGAGCAGGTGGAAAAGAATACTCCGGCCCTGCAAGCGGCCCATGCGCGGACCAGGGCGCGGCAGTCAGCCCTTGAAAGGGAAAAAAGCAACTATTTCGGAGAGGTTGACGCCCTGGCAAAGAGCAGCAACTATGATGATGATCGGTTGATCAACCCGATGACCTTTCCGGTCAACATGCGGGCCGAGCTCTTTGACGATAATCAGATAGGGTACGGGCTAAGCGGGCGCCTGCCCATAGATATCAATGGCCGCATTACCGCCCGGGTCAGGGCCGCGGATAAAGAGCTTGCCGCCGCCCTTGCCGGAGAGGGAAATGTCCGTCTCCAGGTCCTGCACTCGGCAGCGGATCTGTACCATTCCCTGGAAGGTATCAAGGGGCTTGAAGAGGCGCTACGTAAACAGATCGAGGCCTTGACCACCCATATCAGGGTCGTCACCGTGGCCATCAGCGCCGGCCGGGTGGCGCCGGTGGAAAAATTGCGCCTGATCGCCGACCAGGAGGCAGTAAAGGGAAAACTGGCAGCCGTAAAGGGCAGGGAACAGGGAGTCAGGGCACGACTGGCAGCGCTTATGGGCGTGTCTGCTTTTACTGATCCGGTAGCCCCGGCCGTCAACAAACCCGCCATGGTCAACGGCCAGGCCGGAGAAATTGATGATCGACCGGATGTCCATGTCACCAAGGCAAAGGGTGAGGCGGCCGATGCCAGGGTCAGGGCCGCCTTTGCCGCCCGGTTACCGTCATTACAACTGAATGGCTCCTGGATGCAGAACCAGGGGTTTGATGGGGAAGGTGATGATACCTGGGCCCTGTTTGCCACTCTCCAGCTGCCACTCTATGATGGCGGCGGCCGCCGGGCCGCGGTTGAAGAGGCCAGGTCCAGCCGTCTGGCCATCAGGCATGATCTGGCTGCGCTTCGCAACCGGGCCCGGGCCGAGGTTGTTGCGGCCCGGGCGGACTGGCAGGCGGCCAGGGCCGGCTTTCAGGCAGCAGCCGCATCTGTCAGGGCCGCGCGGGAAACAGCACGCATTCAGTCCGACCGTTTTGCGGAAGGACGGCTGTCAGCGGCGGACCTGGTAGATGCCGAAGC
>JALVAI010000314.1 GCA_027011235.1 Desulfobulbaceae bacterium | reverse complement strand
CGTCAAAGGCGATGGCATCCAGCTCGTTGTGAAAGAAAAAGGCGGCCAGCACAAGGCCTGCGTCAAGCAGACCTATCAGGACGAGATCGACCGGCGAAACCATGAGAATGTCACCAAAGAGGTAGCTCATCAGGTCTTCATTATAGCCGCTTGTCCTGCTGATAAAGATGATCCCGACTGCCATGCCAATGGCCCAGACCGCGCTGAGTATGGTGTCCTGCCGGAGATCGGATTTAGCCTTAAGCCAGCTGATCAAAAGAGCTGCCAGAAGAGCGGCGGCAACAGCGCCGGTCAGGGGAGTGGCAAGGCCTATGCCCATTTCCGTCTGCAGGTAACGGGCCGCGCCCATGCCGCCAAGGGTACAGTGGGCAATGGCGCCGGCTATATAGGTCATTCGCCTGACCGTCACATAGGAGCCGACAATACCGCAGGCGACCGAGGCGAGCATGGCGGCGGCAAGCGCCATCTGCAGAAAGGGAAATTTTTGCAGATCAGCTATGAATTCGAACACTGGTGGCCCTCCGAAGAACAGCGGTGGTCGTGACGGACCAGGGAGATGTCCTGGCCGTACAGATCAAGGATATTCTGGCCGGCCAGGTCGCTGGTCGGATGAATGACAACAGTATGATTTACGCAGACAACGCTGGTGATATGGCGATTGACAAAGCCAATATCATGGGAAACAACGAGAATGGTCATCCGTTTGTTGAGTTCTGCCAGGATGCGGTATAACTTTTCTCCTGATGAGCTGTCAACATTGGCGGTGGGTTCGTCAAAGAGCAGCATCCTGGGATAAAAGGCCAGTGCCCTGGCAATCAGGGCCCGCTGCCGTTGTCCTCCGGATAAACCGGCAAACGGCCGCCGGGCATATGGAAGCAGGTCCACGGCTGCCAGCGCTTCCATCGCCGCCTGTTTCTTCTCTTCCCTGCTGCATTTCAGCCGTCGGCCCACCTGGCCCATGCTGACAATGTCAAATACCGTGGCTGGAAAGCTGGCATCGAACTGCAGGTGCTGGGGAACGTATCCGATTTGGTGGGCGACTTCTTTCGGGGGCCGGCCGAAAACGCGGATCATTCCCGTTTCCGGAGAAATCAGCCCCAGAACCAGACGGAGCAGGGTGGTCTTGCCGCCGCCATTGGGGCCGATGATGCCAATAAATTCACCGTGATCAACCGTCAGGTTAACATCTTCCAGGACCGGTTCACTGTCATAGGAAAAAGAAACATGGCTAAAAACGATATCCGGCGGTGTTGGTGCTGAATGAGTTGTCACAGTCTTTTTTTTGTTTATGGAAACGCCCGGTTTTTGCGGACATTATCGTCTGGCAGGCCCGTCCGCAACAAGGGAAAAGGTAATTCGTTTTGCCTGCATGTCAACATGGTCAAGGCGGATTCTGATGATCTGACCCAGCTGGTAGATCTTGTTGGTCCTTTCGCCGATGAGACGGTGGGCGCGGCTGTCAAAGAGGAAATAATCCTCCTTCATGCTCCGCATGGGCACGGCGCCGCTGATAAACAGGCTGGTGAGTTCCACGAAAAGGCCAAAGGAGGTGACCCCTGAGATAACTGCCTCAAATTCCTCGCCGATCCTGTCCAGCAGAAAAAGACAGGAGAGCCTGGCCTGCACATCCCGCTCCGCATCAACGGCCACCCGTTCCCGTGCCGACAGATGCAGAGCTGCCTGGGCAAGGTTTTCCCCTTTGGGCAGTATTGGTTGTGGTTTTTCCGATTTTGTCTGCCGGATCAGGAAATTATTAAGGACCCGGTGCGCAATCAGATCGGGATAGCGTCTGATTGGCGAGGTAAAGTGAAGGTAGTACCTGGCCGCCAGTCCGAAATGGCCGAGATTTTCCGGGGAATAACGCGCCCTCTGCATGGTACGCAGCAACAGGTTATTGACCACGTATTCGGCAGGTTTACCCCGGGCTTCATCCAGAACGCCGGCAAACCAGGCCGGGCTGATATCGGTTTTGGGCAGCTGCAATCCCATTGCCGCGGCCGCTTCGGTGAATGTTGCCACCTTGGCCGGATCCGGCTTTTCGTGCACCCGGTACAGGACATCCATATGGGCATGGGCAAGGGTTTCGGCCACCGCCTCATTGGCTGCCAGCATGAAATCCTCGATCAAAAGATGGGCCTCGTTGCGCTGGGCCTGGCCAATGGAGGCGACCCTGTCCCCATCAAGGGAGATAACGGCTTCGGGGATGGTAAATCCGAGGCTGCCCCGTTGCTGCCTGCGCTTTCGCAGCTGCCTGGAAAGCTTTTTTGCCAAGCTCAGCATGGGCAGCAGTTTTTCATGTTGACGACGTTCTTCCTCGTCCTGGAGAAAAAGTATCCGGTGGACGGTGTCATAGGTGAACCGGGTGTGACTTGTGATCATTGACCGGCAATACTGGGCATGCAGTCGTTTTCCGGTTCTGTCAAAGTCAAGGATGGCGGAGAATGCGGGCCTGTCTTCATGCGGTACCAGGCTGCAGAGATCGTTGGACAACCGTTCAGGCAGCATGGGGAGTACGAGATCGGGCAGGTAGACGCTGGTCCCCCGTCTGTAGGCTTCCTGGTCAATGGGAGAACCGGGCTTGACGTAATGGCTTACATCGGCAATGGAGACATAGAGCCTGAAGCCGGCTTTTGTCTTTTCCACGGCAATGGCGTCATCAAAATCCCTGGCCGTTGCTCCGTCAATGGTGACGTGTGGTATATGGCGCAGGTCTCTGCGGCCTTGTTCACAACTGTTCAGGGGTTGAAGCTGCTGTGCTGCCTCGATGACCTCATCGGGAAAAGAGCGGGCCAGAGACAGTTGCTCCATGGCCATGCGCAGTTGTACCGGCACGGTGAGCGGGTCACCGAGCAGTTCAAGAATTTCTCCGACCGGTTCCCTGTCCCTGCCGCCGTATTCGGTGATTCGTGCAAGTACAGCTGTCCCGTTGCTGGCATTTTTTGTCTTGGCGGCGGGGATAAAGACCATGAAGGGGAGCTTGGGATTATCGGGCATCAGGTGGCCGCCTTTGGACTCCTGAATAAAAATACCACACAGGGTGGAAACCGCCCGTTTGAGAATCCGGGCCACCTGGGCCTCCTTGCGGCCACGGGAGGTCCTGCCCAGGATGCGGACAAGAACCGTATCTCCATGACTGGCACCGTTCAGATTGTCTCTGCTGATAAACAGGTCCCTGGTGTCTGCGGGTTGTCCCTCAACCGTGGCAAAGCCAAAACCGCGGCTTGTGAGGGATATGGTCGCTCTGAGAAGTTTTTTATCAGCCGCTGAGGTGAATTTTTTATTTTTCTGCCGGATTTTTTGTTGCTTGACCAGGGTGTTGATAGCTTTATTGGCGGCCTTGCGGGCAGCGCCGGGCAGGCCAAGTTCGTTCATTATGGCCGCTGTTGTCATGGGGTTCTTTCTACCGGACAACAGTAAAAGGATGCGATCCTCCAAGGGCGCCAGGGATGTTTGCCCCTGGCTCCGGGGCTGATTCCGCCTGTTGCGAAGTTTTTTATGTATCTGTGGTCTGCGTGCTCTTCTTTTTGTCATAAATTTGTCTGAAAAGGATAAGGGAAATGAGATGGTGTCGTAAAAACTCCGAGTTACTGTGTCGTGTGTCCCGGGGCGATTTGCGGGCACATTGTCTGTATGGTTGAGACCCGCCCCGGAACACTGCTTCTCGATGTCTTCTGCTCCGCTTGTCTGTATATCTGCGTTTTTACTTAGCCGTCTTTAAATAGTGTCTAAATTTTTCAAATGAGATAAGGCCACCTTGAAAAATTGCCGCCCGATCTCTGTGTCACAAGAAAAAGAAAAATGTTTTCATGTGTCTAAGGCGGGCTAACGCCCGCAACCCAAGTCTGTAGGAGCGGCTTCAGCCGCGAAATTTTCATGGTTATCCTGGTAATTGGGTGAGCTGTTCGCGGATAAATCCGCTCCTACAGCACATGCAATAATTTTCCTGTTTCTTGACCTCGAACGAAAAATCTAATTTTTCAAGGCATCCATAATGCCTTGAAAAGGTCTTAAAAAGTTTGCCTATTTTCAAGGATGGCGAGGGAAAAACATGGATATACAGGTTGAGGGTCACTCAGAAACAGCACGCCATGGATTGAAGTTTTTACCTGGCAATCTTTGAAGGCATCTTTGAAGAAAAATAAGAAACCCCTTGTAGAACAGAGATGATCTGCGTACACTGCTTCGGGTCAGGGCCCTTTTTCTCCTTTTCTTGCCGGGAGAATAATTGATTGTACACCATATTGCGTGGAAGGGCTCAGTAATTTTTTCTGGATGTTTCTGCATGCACTACCGGAAGTTTGACGTAGAGGAATATGGCCGCATCATGGCCGGCTTTATCGGCACCGGACCTGAAAGCGCTGTTTTCCGTGATGCTCTTGATTTTGCAGTTGCCGCCCACCGTGACCAGTGGCGGCGTTCCGGCGATCCCTACATCATGCATCCCTGCAGCGTGGCCCGAATCCTGGCCGAAGAGCTGGACATCCTGGATGCGGAGATACTGGCAGCGGCCCTGCTGCACGATACCATTGAAGATGTGGAGTCGGTCACATCCGAAGTGATCCGGGAAAAGTTTGGCCCCCGGGTGGAGGGGATTGTTGAGGGGTGTACCAAGGTCACCCATCATGTCGGCGACAGGCAAACATTTAAAAAACTTGTTCACCGCAAAATCTTTTCCGGGGCGGCGGCGCGACCGGAGGTGATGCTGGTCAAGTTGGCTGACAGACTGCATAATCTGCGGACACTGGCCTCAATGCCCCGCCATAAACGGCAGAAAATTGCCGACGAGACCCTTGATATCTATGCTCCCCTGGCCACGATCCTGGGCTTGTTTGCCATCAAACGGGAATTGTATAACCTGGCGCTGGCCTATAAATTTCCCCGGCAGGGAAACAAACTGCAACTCCACATCGAAAGATTGCGTCAGGATCCAAAGATCCACAAAATCGTTGGCAGGGTCCAGGAGGCGCTTGAACGGGAAGGAGTTACCGGCGCTGCCAGTGTGCGCACAAAGGGGCTTTGGGGCTATTATGACATCAAGCATCGCATTTTAATTAAAGAAATCGAGAGTCCCCAGGAGATTTTGATAAGCGCTGCCGACCGGGGAGAATGTTATCGGGCCCTTGGTGTCCTAAATTCCCTGTTTCCTCCAATTCCACGTACAATCAGGGATTTTATCGCCAATCCCAAGCCGACCGGATACCAGGGGTTGCACGCCAGGGCAAATATTGAGGGGAGAAAGTATCTGTTCAAGATTCGCACCAGGGAAATGGAACGTAAGGCCCAGCGGGGTCTGGTGCGTGACTGGATGGCGGGAGAAAAGAGCGGCGGCCGATTTGTCAGGGAAATCCAGGAAATGTTTGATATCCTCGGCAGCGA
The DNA here is from genome assembly GCA_027011235.1 of Desulfobulbaceae bacterium. Classification (GTDB taxonomy): domain Bacteria; phylum Desulfobacterota; class Desulfobulbia; order Desulfobulbales; family Desulfobulbaceae; genus DRLX01. The sequence goes on along the minus strand of JALVAI010000314.1, from coordinate 1,954 downwards.
TGATTCGGTTTCGTACCGGGACATGATTGCCGCCGGCGGTCGCAAGGAGATTTATACCTATACCCCCCAGGGCGATTTGATCTGTCTGCCGGTCAAGTCACTGGTCCTTGACTTTGCCTTCCGCGTCCATACGGCCATCGGCCAGAGTTGTGTCGCCGCCATGATCGGCAAACGGCGGGTGAAGCCTGATCATGTTCTCCGGGACGGCGATGTGGTGAAAATAATCCGCCAGGACACGCCGGTTCGTTTTGAGCGGGATATTCAACGTCTTTGCCAGACGCCAAAGGCCCGCTCCGAGCTGGCCAAGGGATTTCGTCTTCGCCGGCAGGAGGTGTCACGGCAAATTGGGGCCTCGGTTTTCAGGCAGGAGATGCGCCGATATGGGGTCCCCTTTGAGATTATAGAAAAAAAAGGGATGCTCGACATCCTGACCTATTTTCACCTCGATTCACTGGATGACCTGTTTCTGCAGATAGGGGAAGGCCGGGTAAGGCTGCGGGAACTGATCTATGAGGTCCGTCATGGTCTGTATGAGGGGCGGGAAACCCTGCAGCTTCCCACGGGTATTTTTAACCGGGTGGAGCTGGAAACGATTGATCCCGTGGTGGTAAAATCCTCGGCCTGCTGCAGGCCGACTCCACTTGACAAGGGATTGATCGGTCTGCTCAGTGAACGGGGGTTGTCGCTCCATAAAAAAGACTGCTCCCGGCTGCGCAAGATCAAGTTTCAGCGTGAGGATGCCGTTGAGGTCCGATGGAAACTGCGGCAGACGCGGGTCGTCAAGGAACAGAAACTCATTGTCATGGCAGCCAGCCGGCGCCGGATTTTTCTTTTGCTCTCCGTGGCCCCGGAAGAGATGAAAATATCGGATATTATAAATCTCAGTCGGCGGCCCGGTTCAGCATCTGCCTGGGAAATTACCTTCAGCGTTGCCAATCTTTATGAATTGAAAAAGGTCCTCAAGCACTGCGACCGTTCAGGACTTGCCTACGAGTTTGCCCTGGAACAGTAATAGTTCTGCAGAGGATTCTTTTCCCTGTTACTTGACTTCATGGTTCATCCTGCGCCTTTTTCGTAATCGGCGGCCCGGATAGCGCTGCTTCTTCCCCGGACCATGGTTCCTGCGGAGCGCCCTTGTGGATGCAGGTCTGAAGAAAGTTTTGAAACCTGGCCCGTGATACCTCTTTTGCGCCGAACTTCAACAGATGGGCTGTGGTCATCTGGCAGTCGATGACTTTGATCCTTCGGATGATGCATTGGCGGACCAGGGCGGCCAGGGCAACCTTTGATGCATTACTGACTGTCGAAAACATGGATTCTCCGAAAAAGATCCGGTCAATGCAGACGCCGTACAACCCGCCGACAAGTTTTCCTTCCAGGTAACATTCGACACTGTGGGCGTATCCACGCTCGTGGAGTGTAATGTAAGCCTCCCGCATGGCACTGGTGATCCAGGTGCCTTCTCCTGATTTGACCCGCGTTGTGGCGCAGTTGGTGATAACCGAGGAAAAATCCGTGTCCATGGTCACGGTAAACACTTTCTGGCGCATGGTCCTGGCCAATCGTTTCGGACAGTGAAATTCTTCGGGAATGAGTACCAGGCGAGGGGCGGGACTCCACCAGAGGATCGGTTCTCCCTCGGAATACCAGGGGAAAATGCCCAGTCGATAGGCTGCCAGCAATCTCTTAGGCGAGAGATCGCCGCCCACGGCAAGCAGGCCGTCGGGCTCGGCAAAGTCAGGGTCAGGGAAGACAATGTCGCGGGGCAGTTGGAATATCGGCATGGGTGAAAAAAAGCGGGATAGTGTTCCAGCCGCAGGAAAAAGGATGCCTGCCTGTCTGGTCAACAGGTGGACGCAAAGGAGTACAGCCGCAGGATACCAGAAAAGATAGGGAGGTCAAAGAAAATCGGCAGGACCGGAGAAGGCCCTGCCTATGGTGAGGAGAGAAGCTG
>JALVAI010000313.1 GCA_027011235.1 Desulfobulbaceae bacterium | reverse complement strand
AACGGCAATATGGAACGTGACTTCACCTATATCGATGATATTGTCGAAGGTGTTGTCAGGCTTGTCGACCATTTGCCTGTCCCTGATCCGACCTGGAGCGGCGACCACCCTGATCCGGCAACAAGTTACTGTCCGTGGCGGGTATACAATATCGGCAACAACAACAAGGAAAAGCTGATGCGCTATATCGAGGTCCTTGAAGACTGCCTTGGGAAAAAGGCAAAAAAGAATTTTCTGCCCATGCAGGACGGTGATGTGCCCGCCACCTATGCCGATGTGTCGGACCTGGTTCGGGAGATCGATTTCAAGCCCGAAACAACAATAGAAGAGGGCGTGCGCAACTTTGTCGACTGGTATAGATCATACTACAATGTATGAATATCATGGGATGTTTCCCGGGAAAATCATTTCTCGGAACAGATGAAAAAAGTTGACATCCACCGGGTATTGTTCTTATCGTTATGTTCAAATGAACAAAACCCATTGGCCTGATCATGACTTTTTCATTGATGGGGATGATGGGTATGCTCAAAGGAGGGCTTGCAAATGAACGGAAAACGATCTGGAATACCCGGTATTGGGTTGGCGGCGGTCATCTGTCTGACCACACCGGTTATGGCGGCTGCTGCCGATGGCGGTAATAACGGACATGGAGTCGGAACTTCCGTCAGGTCACCCGCATACCATTTGTCAACAGCTGATCATTCAAAATTCAAGGTACTCAACCAGGATTTTTCCACAGGGCAGGAGGTTACCCAGGCCTGTTTAAGCTGCCATACAGAAGCCGGGCATCAGTTTCAACAGACCTATCACTGGACCTGGCAAGCAGCAAGCGGTGAACAGAAGGGGATCGGCAAGAAAAATGTTCTCAACAACTTCTGAATTGCTGTTGAATCAAACTGGTGCAGGTGCACCAGCTGTCACGCCGGTTATGGATGGAAAGATGATTCATTTGATTTTTCCTCGCAACAAAATATAGATTGCCTGGTATGTCATGATACAACCGGGACATATAAAAAATTCCCGACAAGCTGTGGTAATCCACCTTACACTGAAAAAAAATTCGGCAAAAAGGTTTTTCCGCCGGTTGATCTGAAAAAAGTTGCCCGCAATGTCGGCCCAAGTTCCAGAGCAACCTGCGGCGCCTGCCACTTCAAAGGTGGCGGAGGTGACGGGGTTAAGCATGGTGATCTTGACTCCTCCCTTGTCAATCCCGACCATGCCCTTGATGTCCATATGGACGCAAAGGGCCTGAACTTTTCCTGTACCAGGTGCCATACCGAAAACGGACACCAGGTCGAAGGCCGCTACTATTCCACCCCGGCGACAACAAATCATTCCCTGGCCATGCCAGTGGATTCTCCTTCACGGATAGCCTGTGAATCCTGTCACAGCGCCCATCCCCATAAAGACAGAAAAAATTCCACCATCCTGAACAATCATACAGCCAGAATTGCCTGCGAAACCTGTCATGTTCCGTTGTTGGCAAGAAAAAAACCTACCCTTGTCTGGTGGGACTGGTCAACCGCTGGCAAATTTAAAGAAGGGCATAAGTACATCGTGAAAAAGGATGCCTTGGGCAAGGTCTCCTACCACACCAAAAAGGGTGATCTTGGCTGGGCCAAAAACATACAACCGGAATATGCCTGGTTTAACGGCGTTATTACCCATGTGCTGGCCACCGATAAAATTGATGACAGCAAACCGGTTCGATTAACGATCCTGCATGGGGATAAAAATGACCCGCACTCAAAGATTACTCCTTTTAAGATGATGCGCGGTAAACAGGTCTATGACCCAGTGAACAAGACTCTTGTCGTTCCAAAGCTTTTTGGCCCCAAGGGTTCAGGAGCCTACTGGAAGGATTTTGACTGGCAGAAATCAGTTGCCGCCGGTCAACAGGCTGTTCACAGAAAATTCAGCGGCAAGGTGGGATTTGTCGAAACCGAGTATCTCCGACCTGTTGCCCATATGATTTCTCCGGCAGAGGATGCGCTCAGCTGTGAGAGTTGCCACAGCCGAAATGGACGCCTCAAAAAGCTGACCGGGTTTTACATGCCTGGGCGTGACCACAGTAAACGGCTTGATCGTATCGGTTGGCTTTCCTGCCTGACCCTGCTCGTTTTAGCAGGATTACACGGTGTTGGGCGCATTATCACCTCAAAAGGGAGGCGAAATTCATGAAAGAGAAAAAATTATTCTATACACGCTTTGAACGGTTCTGGCACTGGGCCCAGGCCCTGCTCATCATCCTGTTGCTGATTACCGGTTTTGCAGTCCATGGAACCCTTCCTTTGCTGCCATTTGGCAAGGCGGTTCTCCTGCACAATCAACTGGCATGGCTGTTGATCGGATTGACCGTTTTTGCCATTTTCTGGCACCTGACCACCGGCCAATGGAAACAGTATACCCCCACCCTGGAAAAGGCTGCCGAGATGGTCTGCTATTATTCGCGTGACATATTTAAAGGATGTGAACATCCGGTCAAAAAAGATGTTGACCGCAAACTGAATCCGTTACAGCGTATCACCTATTTTCTGCTCAAGGTCGTTCTTTTTCCCTTCCAGGTGATCACCGGCCTGCTTTATATGTATCCAGATTCCCTTGGCAAATCAATGGATATTGGCACCATCGCCAGTCTGCATACAATCGGCGCCTTTGCCTTTCTCGGTTTTTTAATTGTCCATGTTTACCTTGCCACAACCGGCGAAACAGTATGGTCACATTTCAAGGCAATGATTACCGGCTGGGAAGAAATCGAGGTAGAGGAGGGCATTGAACAGATCTGATATCCGGTAGGCCATGCTTTTTGCCCTGAATTTGGATTAACGCTTGGAGCGGTCGAAGAGGATTTGTCCTGTTCCCAGATTTATTTGTATTTTTCAACAAAAAAAATGTCGGGCGTCATGGGATATAAATTCCATGACGCCCGTTGTGGTTTGGGGTATTCTGTGATTTCGGGTAATTTGTTGGCCGCAACAGCCTGCATGATGAAACTGTTTGCCTGCCAGGTCATTCAACCTTGTTGTTCCCCATTAAACCCGCCGATGAAAAAACTGCTGCTAAGTCTCTGGCTTCCCTTTTGTCTTCTTTGTTCCCTCTCCGGCCTGCCGGTTGCGGCCGCGGAATCAGTGCCAATGACCATGCCGGTTGCCGATGATTTGATCCGGACCATCTATTCGGGTGAGGAGGAGATGCACTATCTGGTTTCCTGGTCAGGTGGAATCAAGATTGGTGATCTTTTTCTGTCCGTCAGGAAGGCTGCAAACAATGACGGGTATGCAATCAGGGCCAGGGTCAAGGATTACGGGCTGTTTCGTCTGTTTTATCCGGTCAATGATACCTTTACCACCTATGTTCGGGGTGTCTTGAAACTGCCGTATCGCTACGAAGTGGAGCAGAAAGAGGGACACGGATCGTCCACGACCCACCGCTTGACTCTCTACGATCAGAAAAACCTTCAGGTCAGGTACCGGAAAAACAGAGGACCCTGGAAGAATTTTATTCTTACCGGGCCAGCCTACAACGAATTTTCTTCTTTTTTTATCACCCGGGCCCTGAATTTTACAGATGAGTTGCCGGTTGTACCCACCTTTGTCGATAAAAAACGGCATGAAGTGGCCGTTGCCCTGCTGGCACGGGAACAACATAAATCCATGTTTGGCCGGATCAACACCTTGAAGGTCATGCCGAAAATGGATTTCAAGGGCCTCTATGACAAGGACGGGGATACTGTCTTCTGGCTGACCGATGATAAATGCAGGGTTCCGGTTGCCATCCATTCCAAAATATTGATCGGTTCCCTGGTGGCGGAGCTGGTGGAATATAAAAATCCGGCCTGTCCGCAGTGGACAGGCCGGAAAAAAAAGAAAAGAAAACTTGAGCTTGGTGATTAGGATTATCCAGCCTGGACCTCGATTTTCCGTGGCTTGGCCGGAGCTGCTTTCGGCAGTTCCACTGTCAGCATACCATCGGTCATGGTGGCCTGAATCTTGTCCTGGTCAATGGTTTCCGCAACCGTAAAGCGGCGGAGATAACTGCCGGTTTCATATTCCTGCAACAGAAGTCGTCCCTCTTTCGGGGCATCGTCTTCCTGATGGCCGCGAATGGTCAGGACATCGTCTTCCAGGGCCACGTCCACGCCGCTGGTTTTTACTCCCGGCATTTCGGCAACAACGGTTACCTTGTCTTCGTCCTCAAAAATATCTACCGCCGGGATGAAATATTTTTCCGGTTTGGTGGCTTCGCCTTCCTGCTGCACCATCTGTTTTTCCTGTACCTGGAGTTCCTGTTCGCTCATATTGTCCTCCTTATGCTCTTGGCATCTGTCGATAAACTGGCCCGCCGCAGACGGACAGGATGGTAAAAAAGTTATTTGTCCAAGGCAGGCCGGATATTTTCTCTACATACAACAAGCATCCTCCATGCCGGCCTCAGAGGCGGCCAGAGGATCCAGCCCTGTTAATCGGTGGAAATCTTGATCTGTCTGGGCTTCACCTCATCGGCCTTTTGCAGGGTAATGGTCAGGATGCCGTCGGCCAGGGTGGCCTTCATATTATCAAGGTCAACCTTTGTTGGCAGGGCCAGGGCTCGGCTGAAATTACCGACCGCAATTTCACGACGATGATAGGATGTTGCCTTGTCATCGAGCTTGCGGAGACGTTTTCCCTGCAGGGTCAGGGTGTCGCCCTCAAGGGAAATTTCCAGGTCGTCCGGATGGACACCGGGAAGTTCGGCCTTGAGGATGAGCGCATCCTTGGTCTCGTACATGTTGAGCGGCGGATACACGGTGGCATGAATATGTGCTCTTCCCTGGCCGATCAGGCTGTTGGATAATTCGTCAAGTCCCTGCCGGATACGTTCAAATTCAGCCCAGGGATTCCTGAAAGCGGGTTGTTCTGTAAATCGAATAAGTGCCATAATTCCCTCCTCTGTCTGTTCAATGTGATAGTTCTGGGTTCGGCGTGGCTGTATCGGTCGGGTCTATGTCTGAAAATATTGGATACGGCCACACCGAATACAGAAAGCGACTCGGAAAACATCCCTGAAGAGCGCTTTCATGAAAAAAAGTTGGTAAAATATGAGGAGCTCCTTGTGTTCTGCCCAAAAAATAAGTTAGTTTTTTCGCTTGTCAAGGGGATGGCTCGGTATGTTTTTACCCGCAGAGGTGTTTCCGGGACAGGTATTTTTTGGCTACCAACTCCAAGGCAAATAGGATATATTAAATATTTTTCTCTATAGAGGAAAATTTCTCTTTGTTGAGGAGAAATGAAACTGGAACAAACAAACTTTCTGAAAAAAACGGAGAAAAGATACAATGAAATTGATTTTACTGGGCGCGCCGGGCGCCGGCAAAGGGACTGTGGCAAAGCTGTTGACCGCCATTGACGGATCAGTTCAGATTTCCACCGGTGATATCCTGCGAGGGGCGGTCCAGGCCGGGACCGAGCTTGGCAAGGAGGCGGAAGGATACATGAAACGGGGTGATCTCGTTCCCGATTCCCTGATAATGGGGATTATGGAAAAGCGGCTCCAGGAACCCGATTGTGAAAAGGGTTTTTTGCTTGACGGTTTTCCGCGCACCATTCCCCAGGCAGAGGCCTTGAAAGAGTTGCTTGCCAAATTAAATATTACCCTGGACAAGGCGGTGAATATTGATGTGCCCAAGGACATTATCCTTGATCGGCTCTGTACCCGCCGCACCTGTGAAAATCCCGACTGTCAGGCCATCTACAATGTCAAATCCAATCCGCCCAAACAGGAAGGTATCTGCGACAAGTGCGGCTCCAAAGTCGTGCAGCGTGAGGATGAGACCGAGGAGGCCATCAGTCATCGTCTGGCCACCTATAATGAAAAGACCGCTCCCCTGATCGGTTTTTATGAAAAAGAGGGGCTGCTGCTCACCGTTGAGGCAGTAACCAGTGATGCGGTTATCGAGGCGGTAAAAAAGGAATTAAATCTGTAGACTGGTTTTATCATTCATTGTGGCTGTAGCGCTGAAATTTCAGTCCAGCCATGCAGCTTTGTCCGGACCCGGGACCCGGCTTTCGGGTCCCCGGACCTTGCATAGGGAGGATATGCGCTGTGTCAACCGTTATTACCAGAACCGATTGCCCGCAGCTTGACCTTTTGCACCGGGGTAAGGTGCGGGACATGTATGCCATACCGGGCCATGCCGACAAACTGCTCATGGTCGCAACCGACAGGATATCCGCCTATGATGTGGTTATGGATGATCCAATCCCTGGCAAGGGACAGGTATTGACCGATATTTCCCTGTTCTGGTTTGATTTTCTTAAGGATATTGTTCCCAATCATCTCATCACTGCCCAGGTTGATGAGTATCCCGAGATCTGTCGACAGTACCGTGACCAGCTCGAAGGACGTTCCATGCTGGTGCGGAAGACAGAGGTGCAGCCCATAGAGTGCATTGTCCGCGGTTATCTGTCCGGATCGTTCTGGGCAGCCTATCAACATGACACCAATGTCTGCGGCTTTGAACTGCCTGCAGGTCTTGTGGAATCGGACAAGCTTCCGCAACCGATTTTCACGCCTTCAACCAAGGCGGAACAGGGACTCCATGACGAGAATATCTCACTAGCCAGGATGAAGGAAATCGTTGGATCGGAGATGGCGGAAAAAATGGCTGATATCAGCCTCAGGTTGTATGAAAAGGCTGCCGACTATGCGCTTGCCAAGGGCATAATTATTGCCGATACCAAGTTTGAACTGGGCATGACCGGCGGCGAATTGATCCTCATTGACGAAGTGTTGACGCCAGATTCTTCACGGTTCTGGCCCGTTGACAGCTATTCTCCCGGCCAGGGACAGCCAAGTTTTGACAAGCAGTTCCTGCGGGATTATCTCTCCTCCCTTGACTGGAACAAACAACCGCCGCCACCACCTCTGCCCCCTGAAATTCTGGAAAAAACCAGGGACCGTTATCTGGAAGCCAGGCAGCGGCTGCTTTCCTGAAAAAATACCTGGTCTGTCCTTCCCGTAGTGCCTTATTCCTGAATTCCTATCATAAAAAAAACAAGAAAATTTTTAGGCTTAAAAGCTATTATATCAGCCTATTATCTTGTTATATTGCACGTGCAAGACAAATGTTGCACGTGTTTGTAGGGGCGAATTTATTCGCCTGAGGAAAGCGTCATTTTATCTGGAATTCCTTCCCCAAGGCGGCTGAAGCCGCCCCTACGGCCTTGGGTTGCGGGCAACGCCTGCAATTTTCCCTATCGGCGATAGCCATAGCGGTGTCTGTTTTTTTTCAATAGATAAATAAAATATCCATTGACCTTGCCAATATGGTTCAGGGTTTCCTTGTACTGTGCGGGTCTGTCTCCTAC
>JALVAI010000312.1 GCA_027011235.1 Desulfobulbaceae bacterium | reverse complement strand
GCCATAGAGATCTCCCGTGCCACCATCAGAAATATCAGGCAGAACCTGTTTGGCGCCTTTATCTACAACATTATCGGTATTCCGCTGGCTGCGGGCCTTTTTTACCCCTTTACCGGCTGGCTTCTGCAGCCGATGTTTGCCTCGGCGGCCATGGCCCTGTCTTCGGTGACAGTGGTCAGTAATGCCAATAGGCTGCGTTTTTTTCAGCCAGGATTTTCAGTAGGGAAATAAGGTACAGAGAAAGAAGAGATTTAAGGGGCCGCAAGGGATGCATATTTCGGCAACATACCTAAGTATAAAGAAAAAGTAAGCAAAATCACCAAGAAGAATCGTTTTGTTTCTGCTCTTTTTTTTTGCTATTTCCTTAAGCCGGCGATACACTATGCCGATAGAAGGATTGAACTGTGCGTCAGTATGCGCAATCGTTAACTTCTAATAACTACATCAAGAGATATATGGATTCTTTTAAGGAACAACGAAGATACCCGAGGATATTCTTACCCGCCGATGAGGTGACGCTTGCCAAAATTGTCCCGGCCGGTGGAGAGAAGACCTACGACGTTCGTCTTCTGAATATCAGCGAAGGCGGTATCGGTTTTCATTGCAAGCGTTCAGCAGGCATCCGGTTCAAGATGAATGATCCCTTGCAGTTGATTGCCATAGTCGGCCATCCGCATCTTGCCGATGTCGCCGATCTGTCCATGGAGGTGCGCTGGGTCATGGATGAGGAATATCTCGATCATGTGGCGGTCGGCTGCGAATTCATCGATCTTGATCCCCATAATCGGGAACTGCTGCAGGATTTTGTTCTGGTTGCCCTTGCCGAGCATAACGAGCGGAAGGATGGACCGTCATAACTCATAACATTACATCGGCCTCTTTTCCTTCCGCCTTTCGGCCTGTCCCGCTTTTTCTTTTCCCGACAGAAAAATTTTTCGCTTCTTTTGGGGTGTCAACCCGGCGTAAATCAGGCGACCATTCCTTCCAGGCATTGTCAGCCTTTTTCGCAAGCTGAAAATGGGCGCCGTCGTCTACCTGTCCGCCCATGGCCTTTCCCGGTGGAGTGGCCAGCGCCACCCCGCCCCTGATGATTGATTCCATGGATTCGGTCCTGATGCTCATGCCGCTGAACACACCACCGGTTACTTCTATGCCGCTGGCATTCCAGAACTTGGTCCCCTGGTGGATAAGAAAGGCATATTCCGGCCGTATAACGGCCTGCAGCCAGACCTGGCGGCCGCTTGGCGACAATCGGTAACCGGTTATTGATCCCACCTCCACCTGTCGATAGTAGATCGGGCTTCCCGGTCCCAGTGACCCCCTGGTCGGACTTTCCAGAATGAGATGCAGCCCGGCGGAAGTTCCACTCTCACCGGGTAATTCGGGCAGCACTGTAAATTCATCGGCCGGCTCCCCCTTGCCTGGCCGCAGGCAGATATAGGCGCCACCGAGAACAGTGTCCAGGTTGCGGATGCCGCTCAGGGACACCTTAGGCGTAACCAGGTAGAATTCTGTGTCTTGTCGTAATAGTTTCTGCGCATCCTTTCTGACTACGGCCCGGGCGGTTATCTGATCAAAGCCGGCAGCAAAGTCGATACTGGTAATATGACCGATTTCAATCCCGTGGTAGCGGATCTTTGTGTGTTTGCCAATGGACTTTGCCGACTGCAGGTGCAGGGTCAAACGCAGAGCGTCCGCGTCCCTGGCCGCCTGCAGGCCATTGTACAGATGGAAGACGGCGCCCTTTTGGAGTCTGGAACCATGTTCCGGGTTATACAGTGAAATACCGCCGCTGAGAATTGATTCCAGCGATCCTGTTTCCAGGGAAATACCCTGCAGGCTGGCCTCGGCTTTTATGCCGGAAGATATATAAAAACGGGAGGAGCCATTGACCAGGTAGCGAAACTTTTCAAAGATGAGCAGGTCGATGACGATACCATGTGTTTTCCGGGACAGGGTCAGGTCCATGACCTCGCCGATCTTGATATTGTTGTACAGGATCGGTGAACCCACCTTGACGGCGGCTGGTTTTTCCGCCTCTATTTGCAGGTTGAGCCCGTGGGGCTGGAGGGCGCTTTCATGGATAACGGCATCATGATAGGACTCATAGAGGCGAAAATTTTTTATTGTTTTTCCCTGTGGTTTTCTTTCCTGTCCGGTCTCCGGAGTGATAAAGGTCACGCCGCCGGCCAGCATGGCCCGCATGGAGGAGAGGTTGATCTTGAAGTTGGAAAAACTGCCGTTTATCTGCACGCCGCTGACATTCCAGAAGATGGAGTTATCAGCCACAAGACGGTCAAATGGTTTGTAGATGATGATGGTGGTGCGAACATTTTTACCGTCCTTGGTGAGAACCATGTCCGTGATCTGGCCGACAGTGATTTTTCGATAAAAAACAGGGGTGCCGATGGTCAGGGAACCGGAATCCCGTGCCTGCAGATTGAAAGAGGTCCCCGGCCGCAGGGTTGGAATGGGCATGGGGCCGGCTTCAACGATAAAATGGTCCTGGCGCGGTCCGTCCCCGACCTGAAAGGTGATGTAGGCCCCGGAGAGCAGTGTTTCCAGATTCTTGATGCCCTCGATGGAGACCTGGGGACGGATAACCCAGAATCGTGTGTTTTTACGCAGTATGACCTCTGCCCGTGGATCAAGCAGAAGGGTGGCGGTGACCGTGTGAAAGGTATCGTTGTTGATATCAAGGCTTTTGACCACCCCGACCTTAAGGCCGCGATACAGCACCTTGGTCTTGCCGGCAACGATGCCGGCGCCGGTGGCCAGCTGCAGGGTCATGGTGACACCGTACTGGGCGTCTTCAAAATCCTTGTAAAGATGATATGTGCGGCCCGACTGTATCATCGGTGTGTTTTCCAGGGCCTTCGGGGTATCGCAGGATATGCCGCCGTAGATAAGCGAGGCCAGTGATTCCATGTTGACGGTCAGGCCGGTCTGCAGGTCACCGCTGACCGAGAGGCCGGAGGCGTTCCAGAAACGGGTACCTTCATGGATCAGGTGACGAAATTCAGGTCTGATCAGGATTTTGAGATGAATCATCCCGTCTTTTGCCAGGGTATAATCTTCGACCAGACCGATTTTGATATTCTTGCTGTAGACCCGGGACCCACGTTGCAGGGAATAGAGGCTTGGGCTTTCAAGGGTAATATGCAGGCCCGGCGCATCGGAATCCAGGGGTGGCGGGGTCTCCAGTCCCTCAAAGAAACGGCTCTCCTCTGTTGATGTCCCCTTTTTCACGGCAATATAGGAACCGCTGACCAGGGTTTCCAGGCCGGTAATGCGACCGGCGGAGATCTCCGGTCGCACAATCCAGAACTTTGTGTCCTTGACCAGGCCCGGCCGCGTTTTTTTATTCATTTCGATATACAGATTAACCCCCTTGAGGTTGCCTGCAATCTCGACTTTTTTGACCGTTCCCACGGCAATGCCCTTGTACATGACCTTGGTCTTACCGGCGGTGACGCCCTCGGCCGAGGCAAAGTGAACAATAATATCAATACCGGCATCCCGATAGGAGGTGTAGAGCAGCCAGCCGCCGATACAGAGGGCGATAAAGGGAAGAAACCAGATCGGCGAGATGAAGGTTTTGTCTTTCAGTTCAGGTTGCTGCATAATCGTTCGGCTGTTGGTTTGAGGAGGTGGTTGCATCCCAGAGCAGGCGCGAATCAAAACTTGTGGCGGCCAGCATGGTGCAGACCACGACTCCGGCAAAGTAGAACACCGCTGGAGCGGCGTTGATGGTCGAGAGAAAACCGAACCGGACCAGGGCGCAGAGCAGGGCGATGACAAAGATATCAAGCATGGACCAGCGGCCGATAAATTCAATGAACCGCAGCATGATGGTTTTTTGTCGCCGCCGACCGGGCAGACGAAAATGAATGGTGATCAGAATGAGGATCAACCCGAAAATCTTGAAAAGCGGCACCAGGATAGAGGCGGTGAGAATGATGGCGCCGATGCCGTAGGAGCCCTCTTGGAAAAAATAGATAATGCCGTCCATGATGGTTGACCGGTCCGGGACGCCGAAATAATCCACCTCCATGATGGGCAGGATATTGGCCGGCAGGGTGAGGATAACGGCCGTGATCACCAGGGCCCAGGTACGGTTGAGGCTGTCTTTTTTCCGAAGATGCACCTGCTCGCCGCAACGGGGACACCTGCCGGCGCCGTTTGAGGAGATGGGGACGACTTTTTCACAGCCGTGGCAGAGGCAGAGACCGGCATCCGCTCCTGTTACAGCCCTGTCGGATACGGATAAAGGATGGTCATCTTCGGAATCGAGGCGGGACCAGAACAGCCGCTGGTCCATGGCCGACAGGGCGCCGATGGTGGACAGGACCAGGCCGATAAAGCAGAACAGTCCGATATCATAGTATATTGTTGCCATGTGACTTATCTTGATGATGGTGACAAAGACACCGATCAGGTAAACATCCACCATTGCCCATTCCCGCAGGTGATGGATGGATGTGAGGGCGCGGGCGACCCATGGGTGTCTCCAGCCCCTGTTCAGGGCCAGGCTGATGGAAAAAATCAGCGCAAGAAGAAGCAGGGGCAGAAAAAAGCCACACAGGACTATCAGGGTTCCGACAATGTACTGACCCTGGTTGAACATGGAAAGCGTACTGGCAAAGAGGGAGGACGAGGTGTTCATGCCCAGGATGTCAAGGGTGAGCAGCGGCATGAAGTTGGCCGGCAGGTAGAGAAGAAGGCCGGTCAGGCTGATGGCCATGGTTTTTTCGATACTGTTTGTCTTCCATTTGTGCAGCCGTCTGCCGCAGCGCGGACAGCGGACGGTATGCCCGGGCGGCGGCGTGACGTCCGCCATCAGCAGGTCACAACCGGGGCAGAGCAGGGGCTTTGGTGTGGGAGGATGATCGATGCTCAAGAGACTCTCGGGATATGTTTTCCTGATTACGTACAAAGCTCAGTTTTTCACAACTCAGGGATAACATCGCTAGTTCTTCCGGATTGCAGTGCCCTGTAAATTCATCATTAATTCACTGGGTTCGTAATGCCCTCCGGTATTCAGCGATGGTATCCCTTGCATTCGGTTGAGGATTGTGGGTAATCAGATATGTTTTTGCCCATTTCGTTCTTGTTCAATCGCGGGTAAACAGGAACCTGGGCGCTATGCCGATCGTTTGAAGTCTACGCGTATCTGTTGTCGGCGGGGACGGAACAATTTGCTCCAGCCATGCTGGTTTACGACAAGATAATTTTGAATTTTTTTCTTCCCTGAATTCTGTAGATTGAAAAGTCACGATCTATGGTTGCAATGGTGTTCAGGTTATATCGTTCGGCCAGGAAAACCAGGCATGAATCTGCAAAATCCATCGGCAGATCACGGTATTTCTCGGTGAGTTCTTTAATCCTCGCAAAATCAGCGTTGTCAATTGGAACAATTTCGACCCCACCCCTGTATACCCATTCAATGAAGTCAATTTGAGCATTTCGATTGAAGTCTAATAAATGAAGTGTTTCCGTCACCGATGCAAGTGTTGTTATCAGGGGATAATTATTCTCCTTGATAAAATGTATAGTTTTGGCGTGAAATTTATCCGATGCATCAAAAAGAGCTATGAGCGGGCCGGAATCTATCAAAATTTTTTTCATGTTCGCTTGGCCCTGATTTTATCTTTTATTAACTCCTTGCGTCTCGAAGAAAGATCAGAGCGGCCACTGGCATATTTCCCAAATAAATCATGTCCGGTTTCCCAGGGGCCGGGTTGTTTCAGTTTGGCAATATATTCGGTAATACTTTTTCTAATCAGTTCTGATTTGGTCATCCCAAGATTTTTCGCCGTTTTGTTCACTGACTGCTCTAAGTTCGGGTCCAGTCTCAGTGTAATCATTATATCACCTCCGTATTGCAATTTGTAATACGCGAGCAGTCATAAGTCAATTCCGTTTTTCGTTCCATAACAGAAAAGCGGCTCGCCCGGGCCATGGCACGCAGCTTGAGTCAACCCGGAAATACCATCGCTGTCCTTGCCAATTTGTATCGACCTGAAATGGAGTAAAGGGTGCCTTGAAAAATTAAAATTTTCGTTCGAGGTCAGGTAAGCATAGACTCCGAGGAACAGAAAAGGTAAAAAGTGCAGCATATTAATCATATGTGAGCATTTTTCATTTTTCTGTAAAGCAGAGATCGGGCGGCAATTTTTCAAGGTGGCCTAAAAGCATGATCAAATATAACTCGGCATTATCACCATTGCGATGTTATCCTTCGTTGCCGAGCAAAGGTGGTAATCATTTCTTTTTTTTGCTGCCAAATCAAAGAAATGTAGCATAAAGCGGAATACAGCGCGAGTTTTTTTGTTGTTTACCGACAACTGCTTGACAGCCGGATGTATTCCTCCCATTATATCATCCATGGGTAAATCAACAGACATCTCACCTTTTTCTCTACCGAATGTGCGGCGGTTTATCGCCTTTCGCGTTCTGTTTAATGCTCGGTTCTACTATCCTGTTTTCACTATTCTCTTCCTTGATTACGGTCTCAGCCTTGAACAGTTTGCCCTCTTGAACACCGTCTGGGCCGTGACCATTGTTCTGGCCGAGGTACCCTCCGGGGCCCTGGCCGATTTGCTTGGACGGAAACGACTGTTGGTGGCCACCTCACTACTCATGGTCATGGAAATGTCGATCATTGCCCTGGTACCGCTTGGCAACGGTACCGTTATTTTCCTAGCCTTTCTGTTCAATCGTATCCTCAGCGGTCTGGCCGAGGCCATGGCCAGCGGTGCCGATGAGGCCATGGCCTATGATACCCTGGTGGAGTCGGGTTTGGAAAAAGAGTGGCCCCGTGTGCTTGATATCCAGATGCGCATGCAGCATCTGGGCTATATCTTTGCCATGACCATCGGCGCCGTGGTCTATGACAACGCAACAGTCAATCATGCCCTTGCCTGGTTCGGCTCCACGGTTGTCGTCACCCAGCAGGTGAGCATGCGTTTTCCCGTGTATTTGACGCTGCTGCTGGCAGTGATTTCCCTGGCGGTCACCATGGGTATGCGTGATCCGCAGACCAAGAAGGCGGGTGGAGAAAAGACGCCGAAAGAACAACCCAATGGGGACAAAATTCGCGAGGCTCTGCATCTGACCCTGCAGGCGGGCCGATGGATCCTGAGCACGCCCTTTGCCCTGGCCGTGATCTGTTTTGGCATGTGTTTTGATCATGTCCTGCGAATGCTGGTCACCATGACCAGCCAGTATTTCCGGCTCATTTCCCTGCCCGAGGCAAGTTTCGGTCTGATAGGCTCAGGTATTGCCCTGTTGGGACTGGTGATTCCCCGAATCGCCCGGGCCATGGTGCATCATCTCGGGCCGGTGCACAATGTTTGTGT
>JALVAI010000311.1 GCA_027011235.1 Desulfobulbaceae bacterium | reverse complement strand
GGGCAAGGCAGTCGGCATTGATGAATACCATATCAAGCTTGACAAGGAACGATTGATGGAATGCGTGCATCGCTTTGTCAAGGAAGCGGAAATGGCCTGATAAAACTGCATGGCTTGCCCAAGAAGCGGAACGTAGTGACGACTCCGGATTGGCTGGCCATAACGGATACGCGTAGACTTCGAACGATAAAAACAAGTGTATTAAACAATCCTCTGTTTACCCGCAGAGCAGGTAAACAATGTTGTCAACATAACGAAAATTATAATGTTACACCGCAGAGCGATGTAACAAGAAAAAAATTCTTGTAGCACCACGCAACATGCGTGGTGCTACATATCGTCCGGCGCACCACAGCATTTCCCGGGAATCGGAGAAAACAGCATGAAAAATCTGAGCATCAAGTGGAAAATCCTCTTTCTTGTTGTCTTGGGCCCTGTTCTGGTCGGCTCAATTCTTGCCTGGCAACGGGTCAATGATATTCGCAAGGGCGCGGAACATGCCATTATTTCCAAGTCCAGCGGCATTGTTCTCATGGCGGAAGCGACCAGGGACAGGATGGCAAAAAAACTGAAAAGCGGCGTCATCAAGCCCTTTGACCAGTTGGACCCTTCACTTGTTGTTGAAGCTGTACCGGTAATCACTGCCATCCAGGTGGCCGAAGACAAGGCCCGTGAGGCCGGATATACCTTTCGGGTGCCGAAGATGTCGCCGAGAAACCCGAAAAACACGCCCACTGCCCTGGAACAACAGGTACTTGCTGAAATAAAGAATAAAAATCTCTCCGAAAAAATCATTATTGAAAAAGACCGGATCAGATATTTCAAACCCATTCGCCTGACCAGCGAGTGTCTGTTCTGCCACGGCGATCCAAAGGGATCACCCGATGTTACCGGCGGCACCAAGGAGGGATGGAGGACAGGGGAAATACATGGCGCCTTTGAAATCATCAGCTCTCTTGCCGATGCCAACAGGGCCGTTGCCCGGGCCAGGCTCAATGTTATCCTCTGGCTGGCCGGTATTCTTGTCTTTATCATTGCAGTTGCCTGGTTCCTTCTCCAACGAAACATCATCACGCCCCTTGCCGATGCCAACCGTTTTGTCAGTACAGTTGCTCAGGGTAACCTGACCGGAGAACTCAAAGCAAAGACCCGGGATGAAATCGGCCAGATGGTACTCAATATGAGCGAGATGACCCACAATCTCAACAAACTGGTAAAAGACATCGGCTCTTCCAGCGCCACCCTGATTGATTCCTCGGATGAACTGGGCACAACCGCCGATGAGTTTACCACAAGCGCTGAAGATACGGCCAGACGAACCACAGCTGTTGCCGCCGCTGCCGAGGAGATGAGCGCCAATATGGCAACGGTTGCCGCTGCCACCGAAGAGGCCGCCACCAACATCGCCCTTGTTTCCACGGCCACCGATGAGATGACCTCGACCATTAACGGTATTGCCAGATCCACGGAAAAGGCACAGGCCATTTCCAAGACCGCTGTTGAAGAGGCGGAATCAGCCTCGGAAAAGGTTGATGAACTGGGGACCGCGGCCAATGAAATCGGCAAGGTGACCGAGGCCATAACAGAAATCTCCGAACAGACCAACCTGCTGGCCTTAAACGCCACCATCGAGGCGGCCCGTGCAGGAGAAGCCGGCAAAGGATTTGCCGTGGTCGCCAACGAGATCAAGGAACTTGCCAAACAGACGGCCGAGGCCACCGGCGAAATAAAATCCCGTATTGATTCGATCCAGAATTCAACCACTGCCACGGTCGGCCAGATCCAGCAGATCACCAAGGTCATCGGCGAGGTCAATGCCATTGTCGTCTCCATTGTGACCGCTGTTGAAGAACAGTCGGCGACCACAAGCGAAATAGCCGAGAATATCAGTCAGGCATCCATTGGTATCCAGGAGGTGACGGAAAACGTGGCCCAGGTGTCCACGGTTGCCGGAGAGGTTGCCCAGGATATCGGTGAGGTCAGCCAGGCATCCGAAGACATTTCCAAGGGTTCTGCCGCTATCAGAAACAGCACCGACAA
>JALVAI010000310.1 GCA_027011235.1 Desulfobulbaceae bacterium | reverse complement strand
GATCAGGGATGAGCTTTATCTCTCCATTCTGCCGGATCGGGCCACCGCCTCCATGATGATCATTGCCTCCAGCCAGGGCGGCATGAATATCGAAGAGGTCGCGGCCAGCTCACCGGAGAAAATCATCCGGGTCCGGGTCAACCCCCTGGTCGGTCTGCAGCCCTTTCACCTGCGGCAGGTCGCCTTTGGTCTGGGGTTACAGGGTGATCTGTTCAAGTCGTTCTGCGGTCTGCTGCAGAAGCTCTATTCCCTGGTGATGGACCGGGATCTGCTGCTGGCCGAGATCAATCCGCTGGCGGTCACAAAGGACGACCGGCTGGTTCTGCTCGATGCCAAGGTGGAGGTGGACTCTTCGGCCCTGTTTCGGCACCGGGACCTGGCCGTGCTCCATGATCCGTCCGAAGATGATCCCCTGGAGGCCGAGGCCAGAAAATATCATCTCAATTATATCCGTCTGGATGGTAATATCGGCACCATGGTCAACGGTGCCGGTCTTGCCATGGCAACCATGGACATCATCAAGCAGGCCGGGGGCGAACCGGCCAATTTCCTTGATGTGGGAGGCGGGGCCAATGAGGAGATGATCGAGAACGGATTTCGTCTTCTCCTGTCAGACCCCGATGTTCGCGCCATCCTGATCAATATTTTCGGCGGCATCCTGCGCTGCGACGTACTGGCAACCGGGGTGGTCGAGGCGGCAACCAAGGTGGCGCTCAAGCTGCCGGTGGTGGTACGCATGGAGGGGACCAATGGTGAGGAGGGACGCCGCATTCTCAACGAGTCCGGTCTTGAATTGATCACCGCCGACGGCCTCCAGGATGCGGCTGAAAAAATTGCAACCATTGCGAGGCAGTTATGAGTATCTGGGCAGGAAAAGATACCCGCCTTCTGGTCCAGGGTATCACCGGCAGGGAGGGCAGGTTTCATACCCTGCAGTGCGTGCAGTATGGAACCAGGGTGGTTGCCGGAGTGACACCGGGCAAGGGTGGTCAGGATGTGGAAGGTATTCCGGTCTTTAACACCGTCCGGGAAGCGGTGGCCGATACCGGGGCCAACACCTCGATGATCTTTGTACCGCCGCCCTTTGCCGCCGATGCCATTCTGGAGGCGGCCGATGCGGGAATCGCTCTTATTGTCTGCATAACCGAGGGTATCCCGGCCCATGATATGCTGCGGGTCAAGACCGCCCTTGCAGGCAGCAAAAGTCGGTTGATCGGTCCCAACTGTCCGGGCATTATATCTCCGGGCAAGGCCAAGATCGGCATCATGCCCGGCCCTATCCATAAACCTGGTAGTATCGGGGTCATATCCCGTTCCGGTACCCTGACCTATGAGGTTGTGCACCAGTTGACCGCCCAGGGACTTGGCCAGTCCACCTGTATCGGCATCGGCGGCGACCCGGTTGTCGGCTCCAACTTTATCGACTGTCTGACCGCCTTTGCCGGGGACAACGAAACCACAGGCCTGGTCATGGTTGGCGAGATCGGCGGCAATGCCGAGGAAGAGGCGGCAGCCTTTATCCGGGAGAACATAAAAGTGCCGGTGGTCGGCTTTATTGCCGGCCTGACCGCACCGCCCGGCCGGCGGATGGGCCATGCCGGCGCCATTGTCAGCGGCTCGTCGGGGACTGCGGCCTCAAAGATTGCGGTCATGCGCGACTGCGGCCTTCATGTCTGCGAGGAGCTGGGCAGGCTGGGCGAGTTCTGCGCGGATATTTTTACCGGTTGAGGGCGCATGGAAGAAATTGACTGGGATGATTTTGCAAAAGTTGAGCTGCGTGTGGGCACCATCGTTGAGGTCCATGACTTTCCCGAGGCCCGTAAACCGGCCTGGAAGCTGGTGGTCGATTTCGGCCCCAAGATCGGACTGAAAAAATCCAGTGCCCAAATTACCGCCCTGTACGGTAAAGATGAGCTGAAGGGCAAGCAGGTTGTCGGGGTGGTGAACTTCCCGCCCAAGCAAATTGGCCCGGTCCGCTCGGAGTGTCTGGTTACCGGCTTTATCCGGGATGACGGGGCCGTGGTACTGGCGGTGCCGGACAGG
>JALVAI010000309.1 GCA_027011235.1 Desulfobulbaceae bacterium | reverse complement strand
ATCCAGCAGCGGCAAGTATATCAGTATGAATCTCGAACTCACGGTGAACAGCGATTATCACCGGCTGCGGATTTACGAGGTTCTGTCTTCCCATTCCGTGGTGAAAATGGTCTTATGAGCGGTAAGTGATCAGGGGCACCGCACGGAGTCTCGCAGGCTCGCTTACCTCTTCGCACGGTCGCGACTGTCCGTATAGTAGGCTATCGGAGTCTCCGCTACGCTCCGCTTACCTACGACCAGTCGCGCCTGCACGAATCTACGGCACCCCTGACCACTTACAAGTTTAAGGTTATGAAAACATATAGTTGCAAATCCTGGGACCAGTTACTATGAGCGAGTTTCAGCAATATACAGAGGATCAGCAGGAGCGGGAAGCGCCCTTTGATTCCAAGTTAATTCCGGTCATGCGGGAAGCGGTCCTGACCGTGCAGATGGTGCTGTATCGGACCCTGAAAGAAAACATGGCCACTCGTTTTGCCGACTGGCCGCCGGAAAAGCAGGGCAGGCTGGCCGGAGCAGTGGTCAACAATCTCTTCGGCACCGAGGCCCTGGATCCCGGTGTGACGGAATTTGCCCGCGCGCACCGGGAACTGGTCGAAGACGAACTGCGCGGCCTTTCCGAACACTGTGAAGACCTGATCCCGTTTTTGACCGATGCCCTGCGCATGCAGACCATCTGTGATAATCAGGAGGGCATTCATTCCCTGGGATGCCTGCTGATGGCCAGGGAACTGGGAATACTCCGGGAAGACCGGGCCCTGCCCCTGCCGTCAACCTTTATGCTCTCGGTCCGAAATCTGGCCGCGGCCCACGGTATTATCGAGAAGATGGAGGCCGCTCCTCCGCCTGAAGAACCACCAGAGTAGCCCCCCATGAGCCGGCGTCCTCCCCGGCCATCCGAAAACTTTTCACTCCCTCAAGCCGTCCCAGGATTGCGTGGACCGTGCGCCGCAGGGTTCCTGTTCCCTTGCCGTGGATGATCCGCACCTGCAGGATGTTTCGTTTTCTGCATTCCTGCAGATATTCCGGCACAAGGTCTTTAACCTCCTTAGGCCGGAAACAGTGCAGGTCAAGAGTGCCGTCAACGGGCAGGACTATTGGTTCCTGATCAGTAAACATGGTTGTATGAATAGTTTGAATACAAAAATATTGCAGTGTTGATTGGGATTGTCATGCCACGAGGTAGTATGGTATAGATCATTTGACCGTGTGCCGTATCTGAAAAATATTGTGAGCAAATCTGGGGCACCCAATGAAAAAAAATATCCTGAATGTATCTGTTTTCCTTCTGTTTACCGCAGTGGTCGCGCAGGCGTCAAGTGTCGTCAATTACATTGACAGCGCCGGTTTCTGGAAATATCTGAAGGAAAAAAAGGCGGTCTATATGGTGGATATTCAGAAAAACAATGATTATCTCCGGCACCACTTTTACGGCGCTCTGCCAACCAATGCCTATCCGGTCAGATCCGGGCATGACAAGGCCCGCCTGGCATCGGTTGTCGCTGAGCTCAAAAAAACCGATGACCCAGTTGTCATTATCGGTCCCCGGGGCAGCCATGCCTCGAAAAGGGCATATTCCTTTCTGCTGCAACAGGGGATCGATTCCCGACGCCTTGCTGTTTTAAGAAAAGGAATTCGCGGATGGCCAAGGCCGGAAATCCTGCTCAATACCTACGGTCAATGAAACGGTTGATCTGTTCGGTCTGAACAGACGACATTACAAGCTGCCAGGGCCGGGACCGCCGGGCCGATGCCATCATTATGTAACTGATCACAGGATTTGTAACCATATGTTTTCATATACCTTAAATGTGTAAGTGGTCAGGGGTGCCGTAGATTCGTGCAGGCGCGACTGGTCGCTATAGCCCACTATGCGGGCAGTCGAGACCGTGCGAAGATGCGGTGCCCCTGACTACTTACATCATTATTCTTCCTGGATGGTGATATTTGCCTTGCGGCGCAGCTGGACCGGTTGCTGCTCCCGCTTTCTTTCCACCCAGTTCTGATACAGGTCCACGGTAAACATCAGCAGAAGAATAAAAATAA
>JALVAI010000308.1 GCA_027011235.1 Desulfobulbaceae bacterium | reverse complement strand
GGATGTAGGCGGTCAGCAGACCGGTCTCCAGCATGGTCTCCAAAACGGTCATGACCTCTGTTGACTGCACAAGCAGGTCGATAAAGGCTTTTGCCACCCTGCGAGAGGTGCGAAAACGATCATCAACGAGATGGAGGTGCCCGCTTATCTGCTGGCGGAGACGATGATGCAGGGGCAGGCCTGTACGTCCGGCCTGGAGAAAGACGCGCATCATGAGGTGGGGTCGCTTAGCCAGCTCGTCTGGATCGGCAAGATGGAGGGAGCCGTCCCGGGCAATGATGGCCTTCTCCAGCACTCTCTCCTTGCCTTTATTCTTTTTTACTCCCAGGACCTCATGTACATGTTCGAAAAAAAGGTCGGTAATAACGGCAATATTCTGCAGATGTCCGTACACCTGCCGCATAAACTGTTCAACGGCTAACTGGCCCTTGGTATCGCGATAGCCGAAACTGGCGGCCATTTCCTCCTGGTATTCAAAAATCAATCGGTCGTTTTTTCTGCGGCTGATATAATGGAGCCTGTTCCTGATACGGGCCAGCATATCCCAGGAGCCGGAAAATTTTTC
Source organism: Desulfobulbaceae bacterium (assembly GCA_027011235.1). GTDB lineage: Bacteria > Desulfobacterota > Desulfobulbia > Desulfobulbales > Desulfobulbaceae > DRLX01. The sequence goes on along the minus strand of JALVAI010000308.1, from coordinate 1,485 downwards.
CCGGTCCTCGGCGGTAAGAAGCCCGGCATCGGTCATGGCAGCAAGTCCGGAAAGACCAAAAACCGCCCTGGCCACCCACAGCATTGCCTGGATGTCCCGCATTCCCCCCTTGCCCTCCTTGATGTGGGGTTCGAGCAGGTAGGCGTGGGAGCCATAGTTTTTCCTGCGCTGGCTGCGGAACTTTTCCATGGTTTGGACAAATTTATGCCGGTTGCCGTCAAGTACTTTCTTCTGGTAGCGGGCCAGAAGTTTGTCAAAAAGCTGTTTGGAGCCGGTCAGCAGGCGGGCGTCCAACAGGGCGACCTGGAAAAAGAAATCTTCCCCGGCAAAGCGGATGGCGTCTTTGATTCCGCGCACGGAATGCCCCACCTCAAAACCGGCGTCCCAGAGCGGATAGAGGATGGATTCCGACACCTCCTGCATGATTTTTCCCGAACGCCAGTCGTGGAGAAGCAGGAGATCGATATCGGAAAAGGGATACAGCTCGCGCCGGCCATATCCCCCAAGGGCTATCAGGGCTATGTGGCCCCTGTTGGTTTGTATTGCCGGGGAAGCAGTAAAGCGGTCAACGAGAAAATCATCAACCAGGGTGGTGTGCCGGCGCAGGAGCTCATGGCCGCTGAGCCCCTGCCGCCATAACTCTTCCAGGGCCGCCTGCTGCGCATGCAGCTCCTTTGACATCTATATGGCCTCGTGGTCGGTCTCTCCTGTACGCACGCGGACAATTTTTTCAACCGGCAGGACAAATATCTTGCCATCCCCGATTTTGCCGGTCCTGGCAGCCGAGACAACCGTCTCGATGACCTGGTCGACCTGGTCGCTGTCAATGATGATTTCAAGCTTTATTTTTGGCAGAAAGTCAACGACGTATTCGGCGCCGCGATAGATTTCCGTGTGACCTTTCTGGCGGCCGTATCCCTTGACCTCGGAAATGGTCATCCCCTTGATGCCGATTCCGTTTAAGGCCTCTTTGACGTCATCAAGCTTGAAAGGCTTGATAATAACCTCGATTTTTTTCATTTCTCAACCTCGTTGTCAGAAAACAGGCCGGAAGACAGAGTACCGAAAAAGACCGCCTGCATTGGCGAACCAATGGCCTGTCCGCCGAGCCTGCTTTCATGGTTTGTTGTGCCCAAAGGGCATGATAATTACCGGTTTTTGCACTCCTGATGGCGTCGTAAAAACTTCGATCTACTGCGTCGTGTGTCCTGTGGCGACTCTCAACATACTACATGTATAGTCAAGACCCGCCACAGAACACTACTCCTTGTATATCTGTGTTTTTACTTAGCCATCTTTAAGCATTGTCTGGACTTTTTACGAGTTCATCACTCCTGCATGGAGCCTGATTTGGGAAGTTTTCCCGGCCCATGGAGGGATTTTTTATGTATTATATGCGGTTTCCGTGTGTTCTGCCGAATCAAGACCTTCGACCTCGGCGTCTTCGGAAAGCCGGAGTCCCATGGTAGCGTGAATGGCCTTTAA
>JALVAI010000307.1 GCA_027011235.1 Desulfobulbaceae bacterium | reverse complement strand
GACCTGATCTATGTCTTTATACGCGCCCGGGGCCTCGTCAAGATCGCGCCTGCCGCGGACAGCGTGCAGGATACCCTGGTCCTCAAGTTTTTTCCGCTCTTTGCGCAGATCAAGACTGCGCCGGGCCTGTTTGCGTCCCATCTTTCTCCCGGCCCCGTGGGAGCAGGAGGTAAAACTCTCCTGATTGCCCTTGCCCTTGACCAGGTAACTCGGCATGCCCTGTGAACCCGGAATAATGCCTGTCTCACCTTTGCGGGCGCTGGTGGCGCCTTTCCGGTGCACGAGGACATTTTTATGGAAATGGGTTTCAAACCTGGCATAATTATGAGCAATGTTGATACACTCTCCAAACCGGACCGGGCTGGCGACCGTTTGCAAGGCCTCCCTGACCCGTTCCATCATCACATGCCGGTTGGTCTGGGCAAAGGCCACACAGTACTCCATCTCGCGCAGATACTGCCTGCCCTCGTCGCTGTCCACCGGCAGACAGGCCAGTTGCCAGTTTTTCGGGACCGGGATCCCGAAACTTTCCGCCCTGGCTATGGCAAGTTTATTATAGAAGTTGGCGACCCGATATCCCAGATTCCTGGAGCCGGAATGGATCATTATCCAGATAAAGCCGTCGCTGCCCTTCTGGATTTCAATGAAATGATTACCGCCGCCCAGGGTGCCAAGCTGGGTCAGGGCATTGTGATATTCACTGGAAACAATCGGCAGATCGGCAACCCTTACTCCCTGCTTCTCCGGTTTGGGCATCAGGCGGGAATCCTGTGGTTTCTTGTGATGCTTAAAGCCCACGGGCACGTTTTTTCGGATAAGGTCCATAATCCCCTTGAGTTGCCTGTTTTCTAAAGAAGACAGCGAGGTCCTTTGGGCGCACATGCCGCAGCCGATGTCCACCCCGACCGCATTGGGAACAACCACTCCATCGGTGGCCATAACCCCGCCGATGGGCATACCGTAACCCTGGTGGGCATCTGGCATAATAGCAATGTGACTGTGAACAAAGGGCAGGTTGGCAATATTTTTTGCCTGCTCCATTGCCCCGCTGTCAATATCTTTGAGCCAGAGCTTGATCGGTTTGTTTTCAGTGCTGATTATCTGCTGCATGGAAATATTCCTCTGATCACGGGCTGGTCGACGTCATAACTCTGCTTGAGGCGACAGGGTCATCAGGGTAATGCGGCCATGGCCGTTTTGATCAATTCCATGATTGTCTGTCTGATTCTACTGTCCTAACTCCAGACACCGGCAGCCCGTTGACCGCATTTGGGGCAACGGCCATTGCTTAATGTATTCTTCCTGATGCTGAAACCATGGCGGCTGATCAGCTCCTCTCCGCAGCCCGGACAGTAGGTGTTTTCTCCTCCCTCACCGGGAACATTGCCCTCATAGACATAATTCAGCCCCTCGTCAAGACCGATTTTTCGTGCTTCCCGCAGAGTTTCCACCGGCGTCCGCCGTCGGTCCATCATCTTGTAGGTCGGGTAAAAGGCTGTTACATGCCATGGGATGTCTGCTGACACCGATTTGACAAACCGGGCAATTTGGCGCAGCTCTTCGGGTGAATCGTTGAGGCCTGGAATAATAAGGGTCGTTACCTCCACCCAGACTCCCAGTTCATGCATGAGCCTGACGTTATCAAGTACCGGTTGCAGCCGCGCCTTGCAGACCTTTTTATAAAAATCATCGGTGAATGCCTTGATATCAATATTGATCCCATCAAGAACCGGTGCCAGATGGTGGGTAACTTCCGGTGTCATATAGCCGTTACTGACAAAGACGTTCTTCAGTCCACGCTCATGGGCCATCACGGAACAGTCGTAGGCAAATTCATAAAAAATTGTCGGCTCCACATAGGTATAACAGACGCTTGCGCATCCTGTTCTGGCCGCATCCTCCACCACTGCCGCCGCAGTTCGTTCCCGGCCCGCAATCTCACCACTATGCGCATGGGGGTATTGTGAAATATCGTAATTCTGGCAATGCAGGCAGCGAAAATTGCAGCCAACGGTTGCTATGGAATAAGCGGTGCTTGCGGGCAGAAAATTAAACAGC
>JALVAI010000306.1 GCA_027011235.1 Desulfobulbaceae bacterium | reverse complement strand
CCGATATTCCAAAAATCATCGGTGGGCCAGCCAAGGGCCAGGACAGCCTTTTCCACCGGTGTATCCACAACAATGGTTTTTTCCCTGCCCGCGGGAAAGACCACCGGCGCTCTTTTTTTCGCAGCCGACGTCACTGCCCTGCGCGCCCCGAAGTATTTACGCACCAGGGCCACGACCCGGGCCGGCTCCACATCACCGACAACGGAAATCTCCAGCTGCTCCCTTGCAAAGGCATCAGTCAACCAATTCTGTACCTGTCCCAGGGTCAATCTGAAAAAATCGCGGGCAGGAGGATAGCCGTATCGCGGATTGCCGCCGGCAAAAAAACGGTCCCCAACCAATTGATAGGTCCCGTCAACGGAACCCTGCATGGCCTGATACATCTGATGAAACCGCTCCATGCAGCGTGTATATGCGCCTGGACGAAAAACCGGATCAGCAAGAGAGGTGTAGACCAGTTGCAGCATCAGCTCCAACTCACTACTCAACCCCTTGCCCGAAAACAGAAAACTCTCCGGACCCACCGAAAAACGCACCCGGCCGTTGCGACCGGCAAGGGCTGCCTCCAGTTGTTCTTTTGTCAGGCGGCCGACACCACTCTCGGCGACCACTGCCTCGGCCAGTTTGGCCAGTCCGGCGGCAGGCTCAGAGGCCCTGCCATGGCCAAAGTTGACGGCAAGCAGTGCTTCATGCTCCTTGAAAGAGGTCTTCTTCACATTGATCCGGATGCCGTTGTCGAGAACAGTGGTGGTCATTCCAATCTCGGGATGATCAATGGTCTTTGCTATTTCCCCCTGGTCTGCCGGCGGGGAAAGATACGGAAAATGGACAACCTTCGCACCGTTCCAACGATGCACGGGAACGGCGGTAACAGCGGCCCATGCACGGCGCAGCACATCTGCCGGTTTGCGCTTTTCATTCCGCAGATCAACGGTCCCGGCCACGCCGACCAGATGCCTGACCCTGGTGGTCATTCGCCGCAGGGCCTTGTGGATATCGGCAACCGTCAGTTCATCGAGCAGACGGGTATACAATTCCTTTTCCTGAACAGGCGAAAGAATGACCTCGTTGCCATTGAGTTTTCGAATAAATTCAGCCGCAAGCTTGCCGCTGTCCCGACTGCCTTCGGTCTGCACCGCCTGCTCAAGCTCTGCCTGCAGCTCTTTTCCCACCCGGGCAAGCTCCTGCTCCGTGACCCCAAAGGAGGCTGCCTGCCGCAGGACGTGTTCAAGGCGTGCAAGTGAGGGGTGCCATTTATCAGCGGTCGTCTGGCCGGTAAGGATAAAATAGCCCAGCCGCTGAACAAAGGTCCCGCTATAGGCCTGGGCCTGGACGAGGGGGCTGTCGGTATCATTCACCAGATGCTGCAGACGGTCATTGACAATGGCGGCCGCCAGATAATTTTCCAGCATCAGTTTTTCCTTAGCAACCGTGTAGGCGGCCGGATCGATATTCCATGTTGCGGCCAGGGTGATTTCCGTTTTGCCCAGATCAGGCTCGTACTGATAAAAAAAATCCCGGCTCTTCTCCGGGACCTGGCCGAAATCATAACAGTGTGGCTGGACCGCCGCACCTCGCAGCCCGGAAAATTGGTCTTCAATGGCCTTTTTTGCCAGCTTGGGATCAACATCACCGACCAGGACAACTATCATATTTTTCGGCCGGTACCAGGCATCGTAAAAGGCGCGTAGCCGCCTGCTGTCCGCGGCGAGCAGGGTTTGCTCGACACCGATGGGATCACGGTCAACAACCCTGGTGCCAAAAAATTCATGTTTAAGCAGGTTTTTTGCAATGCGTGATGCAGCGGAATCACGGGCCCGTTTCTCAGCAAGAATCACTCCCCGTTCTTTTTCCACCTCGGACTGGAGCAGCAAGGCCCGACGGGCATAATCGGCAAGGACCAGCATCCCCTTGGCAAGGGTTTTGTTGTCCACCCTCGGCAACAGAAGTTTATAAACGGTCTCGTCATAGGACGTATGGGCATTGGTATCGGCCCCAAACCCCATGCCGATGGATTGGAAGTATTGGATCAGGGTACCGGGCGGGAAATGGCTGGTGC